>JBIKKL010000533.1:0-3793 GCA_044360365.1 Burkholderiales bacterium
CAATTTCAAAATGCTGGTGAAGAATCAGGGGCAGGCCGTCGTGAACATCGTGGCGACCCGATCAACACCGAAGTCCGAAATTGCTCAGAACGACGAGTTCTACGAGTTCTTCCGCCGATTCATTCCAGACCTGCCCGCGCCCGGAGGGTCGGCGCCGCGCCAGCAGGGATTGGGTTCCGGGTTCATCATCCGTGCAGACGGGTACATCCTCACCAATGCACACGTGATCGCCGGGGCCGACGAGGTCAAGGTCCGGCTTGCGGACTCGAAGCGCGAGTACACCGCGAAGGTCATCGGCAGCGACCCGCGCACGGACGTGGCCGTCCTCAAGGTGGACGCGACGGGCTTGCCGACGCTGGTGGCCGGGGATTCTTCGAAGCTCGAAGTCGGAGAGTGGGTGGCCGCGATCGGCTCGCCCTTCGGTTTCGACAACACCATTACCGCAGGAATCGTAAGCGCGAAGGGACGCAGTTTCCCGAGCGAATCGTTCGTACCGTTCATCCAGACCGATGTCGCCGTGAACCCGGGCAACTCGGGCGGACCGCTGCTCAATCTTCGGGGTGAGGTTGTCGGCATCAACTCGATGATCTACACGCAGACTGGCGGTTACATGGGAGTGTCGTTCGCGATTCCCATCGAGGTGGCCATGGACGTCAGCGATCAGCTGCGGGCCACCGGCAAGGTTCGTCGCGGCAAGCTCGGTGTTCAGATCCAGTCGTTGACCGCAGACCTTGCGTCCTCGTTCAAGCTTCCGGATTCCAACGGCGTGCTCGTTTCCGCGGTGGAGCGCGGTGGTCCGGCAGACAAGGCGGGCATTCAGGCCGGCGACGTGATTCGGCAGTACGATGGCAAGACGATCGAACAAGCGGCGGAATTGCCGCGGCTCGTGGCGGGTACGAAGCCCGGTGATTCCGTTCGAATGGAAGTCTGGCGTCAGGGCGCGACCAAGCAGCTGCAGGTGACTGTCGGCGAGCTGCCGGGCGAAGCCGCTGGCGCAGGAAGCGCTCCGGACGCGAAACCCGCTCGAGGCGCACTCGGTCTGGCGGTGCGAGAACTGAGTCCTCAAGAGCAAAGCGCGGCCGGAATCAAGTTCGGGGTCCTGGTGGAGTCGGCCGCTTCGCCGGCATCCGAAGCAGGAATCCAACCCGGAGACGTCATCACGGCGGTGGGGCCGACGCAGTTGAGCAGCCTGTCTCAGTTCAGGCAACTGGTGTCGGGCCTCAAGCCCGGAGACGTCGTCCCGCTGCTGGTTCGTCGTGGAGAGGCGTCCCGCTACGTCTCGGTGCGGTTGGCGAAGAACTGAACAGGCCGCCGTGCGCGCGCCACGGTGGGAATTCCGCCCCATGTGCAGGCTTCACTCTCGACGGAATGCATCGGGTTGAACGGATACCGATGTGCATGACGACGCCAACCGGCAAAGGGTCATCGAGAGTGCGCAGGCTGCGGCTGCTGTGGTTGACGAGTTCCTTGGCTGGCGATACCGTTTCGATGGAACAAGGCGGATCAGAGCTCCGATTTCCCTTCGCAACCGCGGATCCGCGGTTCGCCTCCGCTGACAGGCTTGAACGGTCGGGTAGCGCCATTCGGAAGGGAGCATGCTGCCATGCGGTTCATATGGAGCTCGGCCCTCTGGCTTCTATTGGCCGTACCGCTTCTGTGTTGGGCGTACGAAGGGATCGTGCGTCAGAGTGCACCGCGCCCGACCGTCCACTACTCCGCGCTCGAACTGGCATCCCGGTCTGCCGGACGCCGACAAGGACTGCGGCGTCGATTTCCGCCTCTGCTCTTTCTGCTTGGGATCGTGGCCTTGCTGTTTGCCGTGGCGCGTCCGGCGGCCGTGTTTCTGCTGCCCGCCCATCGGGGAACGGTGGTCCTGGCCATGGATGTCTCACTCAGTATGGCGGCGACCGATGTGCTCCCGAGCCGTCTCGCCGCCGCACAGGTGGCTGCTGCACAGTTCGTTCAGAAGCTTCCCGCGGGGATACGCGTGGGCATGCTGACGTTTGCCGATCGCGTCGACGTGATCGTTGCGCCGACGACCGACAAGGCACGCGTCCTGCGCGCCATCGGTCAGTTCGAGTTTCAGCAGAACACAGCGCTCGGTCCCGGGCTGCTCGCGGCGTTGCGCATGATCGAACCCAGGGCTGTCATCGACCCCAAGTTCGATACCTACGACCGAGCGGAGCACGCCATCGACCAATCGCCCGTGTTCTCCCGCGATCCGCCGCCGCGATATCGGATGAAGCATGATCCGAATCGTGCGCCGACCGTTCCCTCTACGCTCATCGTACTGGTAAGCGACGGCCGCGGAACCCTGGGTTTGCCGGCGGTGATGGCGGCGGAAGTGGTCGCCCGGCACGGTATCCGCGTCTACACGGTAGGTGTCGGTACGCTGTACGGCGGGACCGCCAGAGTGCCCGGGTTCGATCCGGTGCATGCCGATTTCCAGGCCGAGATCCTCGAGCTCGTCGCGCGGATTACCGGCGCGCAATACACGGAAGCGGCCACGTTCGAGGACGTGAAGGCGATTTACCGCGATCTGTCCCATGGCAAGGTGAGGGCGAGGACCGAGGTGGAGGTCACCTTTCTGTTCGTGGCATGCGCCGCCTTGCTGATCGGCACGGGCGCAGCGTTGTCTTTGCGTGGACATCGCCCCTTGCCATGAGGTGTATACGTCGACACGCGAGCGGGGAAGCGGCATCGGCCAGGCACAGCAAGCATGCTCGGCGTGCCTGCATCAAAGAATTCGAAGGGTCGAGCGCAGCGATACCATGGCCCCAAGCAATGCAGTGAGCGCGGCGAACCCCGCAACGATGGCCGTGACCTCGGTGGAGGTGACCTCATTCGACGGATCGCGTCGAATCGATGCGACGATCGTGGACCAGTCCACACTGCCACCATGCACGTAGCTTGCGCGTGTCGACTCCGCGATGTGTCGCAGTGGTACTTCATCGAGCTGCACGCGCATCGCGCGGCCTGCTTCGCGCAGCACGCTGCCTTCGCCGGTGCCGATGCCGATGGTATGGATGCGCACGCCGTGATCCGCCGCGAGTCGCGCTGCATCGGCCGGTGCCGGGCCCACGGGCGACTGGCCGTCCGAGAACAGGACGATCGCCCGGTGTTTCACAGGTCAACCGAAGGATGGCATCACCCTTCACTCAGCGACAAGCCGAACGACTTTCCTCAACGATACCCGCCGCCGCCGCTGACATACACCGTATCGGCCGTCATGAAGTGACATGCGTCCGAGCACATGAACAACACCAGCTCGCCGATCTCGTCGGCATCCGCGATGCGCTTCATGGGGATGCCGTTCAATGCGCGTTCTGCCTGTTCTTTCGACGTACCCGACGCCGCCTGGAACGCGGTATCGACCGACGCCGGCGAAATCGAGAGACAACGGATGCCGCGATCTGCGAACTCGCGCGCGACACCCAGCGTCATCGTGACGACCGCGCCCTTGGCGGAGGCGTAGTGAACGGATGTTCCGGGGCCGCCGCGCTTGTGTGCCATGCTGGCGATGTTGACGATCGTCCCGCCACCGTTCTCCAGCATGTGCGGCAGTACTTCCTGCATGCCGTAGAAGGTGCCCTTTACGTTGAGATCGAAACTCAGATCCCAAAGCGCATCGTCGATTTCCAGGAACGAGGAGCGCTTCAGTGCGCCTCCGGCCGAGTTGAGCAGAAAGTCGATTCGACCGAACCGCTCCCGGCCTGCGGCGATGAATCGGCGCATGTCTTCGCGCTTCGTGACATCGGTCGGAACGAAGATCGCCTCCCCGCCTTCGGCCGCG
>JBIKKL010000535.1:0-3789 GCA_044360365.1 Burkholderiales bacterium
TCGCCCCGAACTCGCGACCGACGAGCGCTTCAACTCGAACAGCCGACGGCTGCAGAATCGGGAGCCGCTGCTGGCGATCGTGCGTCAGGTGTTTGGATCGATGACCGCGGCGGAACTGGTCGAGCGCCTGGAGTCCGCGGACATCGCGAATGCGCGCATGAACGAGATGCCCGAAGTGTGGGATCACCCGCAATTGAGCGCGCGCGGGCGCTGGACCCAGATGGGTTCGCCGGTGGGGCCGTTGCCCGTGCTGCGCCCGCCTGCGACGCACTCCGATTTCGAATCGATCATCGGTGCGGTGCCCGCTGTGGGCGAACATACGGATTCGATCCTGAAAGAGCTGGGCTACACGTCGGCGCAAGCCGACGCATTGCGTGCCGCAAAGGCAGTTTGAGTCGGAAAGCCGCAGCGAACCGCAGCCCTCGCGCAGTGCCGTGCAACATGGGGAGAGCATCGTCTCTTTCAGAGGGAAAACGGCACAGAAATCCGTTGACAATCGAAGCTCACATTAGGCATGCTGGCGCCGTCTCTGCCGTCCTGGCAAGAGAGTCGAACAAATCAACCGCTGGGAGATAAAACGCATGGCCAAGAAGAGCGCCAAGAAGTCCGCTACCAAGAAGACCGCTACCAAGAAGACCGCCGCAAAGAAGACGGTTGCCAAGAAAGCAGCAAAGCGCAAACCGAATGCCGCATTCATGAAGCCCCTGAACGCGTCGCCTGCTCTGGCGGCAGTGATCGGCGAGAAGCCCATGCCGCGTACGGAAGTCACGAAGCGCCTGTGGGACTACATCAAGAAGAACAATCTTCAGGATCCGAAGAACAAGCGCATGATCAACGCCGACGACAAGCTCGGTCCGGTGTTCGGCGGCAAGAAGCAAGTGTCGATGTTCGACATGACGAAGCTGGTCGGCAAGCACCTCAAGTAAGCTCGCCGACGACGATTTCGAACAAGAGCGGAGTTCATTCAGCCGCCGGATACTAGCCAGTAGTACACGTACAAGACTCCCAGGGGCCGGATCGATGCATGCAGCATTGAGCCGGCCCTTAGCATTTGTGGCTTGCGCTGCCAGCGGGAACGGCTTGGTCTTGCTGGTCATTCATGCGTCATGCGGCCGTTTTTGAGGCGCGGATGCGAGCATCCGATCCGGCCAACCATGGGTCCAGCCTGCAGGATGGAGCATGGCAGGCGGCGTCGTACAGTACGGCGAACTGGGTATCAAGCATCCTTGCCGCATGTCGGCGCAAGCTTCCTCACAGGTCGGGGACTCGGCCCGATGGATTCCCCGGCGTCACGACCATAGCGAGCGTCGAGGCGATAGAGGCGTAGCGCCGATGCAGGCGCGTTGGATCCTCGCGTTGGTCCGTGTGCCCTGGCGGACGGCGGCGTGCTCGATCAACGAATCGGCGTGCGCAGTGTCGATGCCGCCATGCCGAATTGCAGCGGGAAAGTGTCTTCGAGATGGTCGCGACGCGAAAAGCGGTCAACCGAGTTAACATTACGGATGCTGAACTTGCCGATTGATGAGACAATTCCGACATGAGTGAACAACAGCCGATTTCTCCGCGCCAGCGCATGCAGGCGCTGCTAGCGATTCCCGAACGGCAGCGCACCGATGCGCAATGGGACGAACTGATCGAGTTGGAGATCATGTTCGCGCCCGGGAACCGGGAAGGTGCCCCCCAGCCTGGAAGACGCAATCCGAACGCGGGTCCCGGACAAGGTCAGGGGCAACAAGGGCACCCAAGCCACCAGAAGCAGGGCGGCCCAGGCGGAGGAGGCGGCGCCAACGCGCAGCACGGCAAGAAGTCCGGCAAGAAGTTTCACAAGCGTCCGCCCAAGCCCAACGCCCCGGGCTGAGTTGCATGTGGTCGAGTGGACGGGAATCATTCGACCTTCCGTCTAATCAGACGGTTCGTTTTCGTTCATTTGAGCTGCGTCCGTCGTCGTGCGTGCTTCGTTCGCGAGCAGCGCACGCTTGCGTTCGATACCCCATCGATACCCCGACAAGCCGCCGTCGGCGCGAACGGCGCGATGGCAGGGAACGGCAACCGCAAGGGCGTTGGCCGCGCACGCGCTGCCCACGGCTCTGATTGCTTTCGGCGATCCGATGCGGCGGGCAAGCTCTGCGTACGAGATCGTGGTGCCGGGCGGCACGCAACGCAGCGCATGCCAGACTCGCTGCTGAAACGCCGTGCCGCGTATGTCGAGCGGCAATGTCGCAACGGACTGCGCCGGCGCTTCGACCAGATCGATGACCCCTCGTAGCAGCGCATCGAAGTCTCGGCCGGGTGCGTGCCAGACTGCGTGAGGAAAGGTTTGCTCGAGTTCGGCGACCAGCGCACGCGGTTCGTCGCCGAGCAAGATCGCGCAGATCCCGCGTGCGGTCGCAGCCGCAAGAACGTAACCCAGACGACACGGCGCTACGGCGTAGCGGATCGTCTCGCCGCGTGCTCCACTGCGATACGCGGACGGCGACATGCCGAGCGCTCGTGAGGTGTCGGCGTAGAACGCCGAGTGTGACTCGTAGCCCGCGTCGTGAATCGCGCGCGTCACCGATGGCGTTTTCTTCAGGGTGCGCCGTGCCCGACGCGCTCGTTCTGCCGCTGCGTAGGACCTCGGCGTCAGGCCAAGGGTGGCTTTGAACACCCGGTGAAAGTGCGACGGACTCATGGCGGCCACGCGCGCCAGTTCGCCAAGCGATGGCATGTGGTCCGAGTCATCTATCAGTCGACAGGCTCGCGCCATCGCCGCTTCGCGCGCAGCCTGCGGATGCGTCTCGTCGGGGCGGCAGCGCTTGCAGGGACGATAGCCTGCAGCGGCCGCTGCTTGCGGCGTCGGATGGAATTCGACGTTGCAGCGCAGGGGCCGTTTGGACGCACAGGTTGGCCTGCAGTAGATGCCGGTCGTTCGCACGGCATAGACGAACACCGTGTCGTCTCCGGGCTTTCTTCGGCACACGGCCGTCCAGCATGCATCTTCGTCGAGGAGAGGCGGCTTGCGAGGTAGTGCGCTCATGGCTGATCCGAAGTCGTCAGGCGGCCGGGGGGGGGGCTGGCCGTAGCAAGTTCGCGTGAGATGATCGCAGCGGTTCGGGCGGCGCGCATGCGCAATCATGCTTTTTAATTCGGGCGCCGCACCGGCGGGACCTGCCTGCGCTAACCGAGCGCGGTGTCCATGAACATCATGACGGCGAAGCCGATCATGAGGCCGAGCGTGGCCGGCGTCTGATGGCCATTGCGGTGGGTTTCGGGAATGACTTCGTGGGAGACAACAAAGATCATCGCCCCGGCGGCGAGGCCGAGTCCGATCGGATAGGCGATTTCGAGGCCGCTCGTCAGCCCGACACCGAGGATGGCGCCAATGGGTTCCATGAGCCCGGTGGCTGCGCCCACCAGCACTGCAGTCGAGGTTCGTAGTCCGGCGCTGCGCAGGGAGAGCGCGACGGCGAGCCCTTCGGGCGCATCCTGCAGCGCAATGGCGCTCGTAAGCGGTACGCCCACACTCATGTCGCCTTGGGCGAAACTCACGCCGATCGCCATGCCTTCAGGGAGATTGTGCAGCGTGATCGCAAGCACGAAGAGCCAGATCCGACCGATGCGCTCGGCGCCCGGCCCGCAGGGGCCGCCGTGCTCGTGCTCGTGAGGCGTGAACTGATCGAGACCGAGCATCAGCAACGTGCCGAGCGCCAGCCCGGCGATCACGACGAGGGAGGCCCACGCGCCGGAGTTCGTCAGTTTCTGCGCGGCTTCCAAGCCCGGAAGCAGCAGCGAGAAACAACTGGCGGCAAG
>JBIKKL010000536.1:0-3786 GCA_044360365.1 Burkholderiales bacterium
GGCACGGATTCAGGCACGTTTGATTACTTTACCGAGGCTGTGAACGGCAAGTCCAAGGCAAGTCGCGGCGACTTCACGGCTTCCGAAGACGACAATGTGCTTGTTCAGGGAATCTCGCGCGACGTCGATGCCATCGGCTTCTTTGGCTTTGCCTACTACGCGGAGAACAAGGATAAGGTCAAGTCCTTGCCGATCTCGTGGAAGGGTGGCAAGCCGGTGTCGCCGTCCATGGAGACCGTCGTCAACGGCACGTACCAGCCGCTGTCGCGCCCGATCTTCATCTACGTCAATGCCAACGCCGCGAAGCGTGCCGAAGTTCGCGAGTTCTCGGAGTTCTACAATCGAAACGCTGACAAGCTGGTTCGTGAGGTGAAGTACGTCCCGCTGCCCGCCGCAGCCTACAACTACAACGTCGAGACGCTCGCCAAGGGGCGCCTCGGCACCAAGTTCGGCGGGGAAAACCTGGTGGGTGTGACGATCGAGCAGTTGATGAAGATGGAAGCCAAGTAGCCTTCACTGGATCGGCGCTGCATCTCGCAGCGCCGATCCGCGTGCTGCGCGCCCCGCCTGGCGCGCCGCCGTCTTCACGAATACCGGAGTTCCTTGCCATGCCGCACACCGACGCGATCGTCGCTTCCATCCAGCCGGACGACGCTGCTTCAGCCTCGCTGCGTCATCGCGCAGGGCGCAAGTTCAAGGAGCGCCTGATCGAGACGCTTCTGCTGATGTCGGGACTCGTAGCTGTTTTCACGACTGTTGCGATCACGGTCATTCTGGTTTACGAGTCGATCGGATTCTTCAAGTACGTCTCCCTCTGGGACTTCCTCACGGGGACGGTCTGGACACCGCTGTTTGCAGACGCCAACTACGGCATCTTGCCGCTCATCTCCGGCACGTTGACCGTCACCTTCATTGCGCTCCTGGTCGCCGTGCCCATGGGCACGATCATCGCGATCTACCTTTCCGAGTTCGCGCCTCACCGCCTGCGGGAAGTCATCAAGCCCACGCTGGAGTTGATCTCCGCGGTTCCCACGATTGTTTTCGGCTACTTCGCGCTCCTTTTCGTGACGCCGCTTCTTCAGGCGACGTTGCTTCCGGACCTCCCCGGATTCAACATGCTCGCGCCCGGTCTGGTTGTAGGCGTGGCAACGATTCCGACGATTGCCTCGCTTGCCGAAGATGCGATGCGCGCGGTGCCGATGGCAATGCGCGAGGGTGCTTACGCAGTGGGCAGCAACAAGATGCAGGTCGCCCTTAGGGTGGTCATGCCTGCCGCCATCTCCGGCGTCGTTGCAGCCTACGTGCTCGCGGCCGCTCGCGCGATCGGCGAGACGATGGTTGTGGCGATTGCAGCCGGTCAGAACGCGAATTTCACCTTCAATCCCCTAGATGCCGCCGCGACGCTGACCGCGTACATTGCGCAGGTCAGTCTTGGTGACCTCGAGCACGGATCGGTTGCTTATCGGAGCATTTTCGCCGCGGGCCTCATCCTGCTGGTCATGACGCTTGTGCTCAACGTTGCAGGCCACTTCCTGCGTCGCCGCTATCGCAAGGCTTACTGATGCTTCCCTCCGACAACTCCATGAGTGCCGATCGCCAAGCCAGGGCAATGCGCTCGCTTGTTGCCGCCGGCAAACGCAAGCAGATGCTGTTTGCATTGGTCGGTATGGCCTGTACCGGTTTCGCGGTCCTTGTTCTCCTTGCCGCCTTTCTCGATCTGCTGATTGATGGCTTGCCGAGACTGTCCCTGGACTTTCTGGCGAACTTTCCCTCGCGCCGCGCGGAGCAGGCCGGGGTTCTTTCGGCCTGGGTGGGCAGCGCCATGGTCATGCTGGTGACGATGCTCGCTGCGGTGCCGATTGGCGTTGGGGCGGCTGTCTATCTCGAGGAGTACGCGGGCAAGAACTGGTTGACCGACCTGATCGAGATCAACGTGACCAATCTGGCCGGAGTGCCTTCGATCGTCTATGGTCTGCTCGCGCTGGGTCTGTTCGTCTACCAGTTCGGATTTGGCGAGAGCGTGCTCACCGCAGGACTGACGCTGGCGCTGCTCATATTGCCCATCGTGATCGTGTCTTCACGAGAGGCGCTGCGCTCGGTGCCGGGTCATATCCGTGAAGCTGCCTATGCGATGGGGGCGACTCGCTGGCAGATGATTTCCGATCATCTGCTTCCTTATTCGCGTGGCGGCATCCTCACGGGGGTCATTCTCGGCATGGCCGAGGCTATCGGTCAGACCGCACCCATCATCACGATTGGCGCGCTGACCTTCATTGCCTTCCTGCCGCCCTCGCCGGTGGGTGCTGAGTTCCCGTTCCTCAATTTTCAGTGGCTCTGGTCCGAGTTCACCGTGCTGCCGATCCAGATGTACAACTGGGTCTCGCGCCCTGACAAGGCTTTCCAGCTTAATGCCGCGGCGGCTGGCGTCATTCTCCTCGGCATGACGCTGGTAATGAACGGTTTCGCGATCTACCTGCGCTATCAGGTCAGAAAGAAGATCAAATGGTGAACATCGATATTTCCCGGCCGTCAGCGACCCAGCCGGGGCCGGAGAGCGCTGCGCCCGTACTCAAGGCGGAGGCACGAAAGCTCAATTTTTTCTACGGTGACTTTCGTGCGCTGAAGAGTATCGACATGCCGATCAGCCAGAACAAGGTTACTGCGCTGATTGGTCCGTCCGGTTGCGGCAAGTCCACCTTCCTTCGCTGCTTCAACAGGATGCACGACCTTTATCCGAGCACGCGGTATGAAGGGGAGATCCGTCTTCTGCCCGACAACGTGAATATCCTCGGGCGCGATGTCGATCCGATCGAGGTGCGCATGCGCATCGGGATGGTCTTTCAGAAGCCCAACCCGTTTCCCAAGTCGATCTACGAGAACGTGGCGTATGGCTTGCGGGTGCGTGGCGTCCGGTCCAAGTCCTACATCGACGACAAGGTGGAGCAGGCGCTACGCGGTGCCGCGCTTTGGAATGAGGCCAAGGACCGGCTGGACGATCTCGCTTTTGAGATGTCAGGGGGGCAGCAGCAGCGACTTTGCATTGCGCGTGCCCTCGCCACCGATCCGGAACTGCTGCTGTTCGATGAGCCTACATCGGCGCTCGATCCGATCGCCACGGCGTCGATCGAGGAACTGATGACCGAGCTGAAGTCGAAGGTGACGATCCTCGTCGTGACGCACAACATGCAGCAGGCGGCGCGGGTGAGCGACTTTACTGCCTACATGTACCTCGGCGAACTTGTCGAGTTCGGCGAGACTGATCAGCTTTTCATCAAGCCCAAGCGCAAGGAAACCGAGGATTACATTACGGGTCGTTTCGGCTGATGCCGCGCGGTCTCTTCCGGCATCGAACGGCAAAGGAAATCTGATGAGCATGGGCGAACACTCCTCCAAGACCTACGACCAGGAACTCGAGTCCATCCGTTCGCGCATCCTGCACATGGGCGGGCTGGTCGAGTCGCAGGTCAAGCTGGCGATCGACTGCTTCGAAACCGGGGATCCGGCCGAGGCCGATCGCGTGGTCAGCGCCGACCGCCGCGTCAACGATCTGGAGATCGAGATCGATCGCGCGGTCAACAATGTGATCGCTCGCCGCCAGCCGGCGGCCGGCGACCTGCGGATGATCATGGGCGTGGCGCGCGCGATTCCAGATCTGGAGCGCATCGGCGACGAGGCGACCAAGATCGCGCGTGCCGCCAAGTGGATGAACGAGAAGCAGGTGAGCGTACGTCTGCCGCGCGTCCCGGACATCCGCCTGTCTGCCGATCTGGCCGCCGACATGCTGCG
>JBIKKL010000537.1:0-3779 GCA_044360365.1 Burkholderiales bacterium
GGCCCTGCTCGGGGAACTCGATGCACTCGTCGTGAGTGGGCATCCGCTGGCCGATCCGGCGACCGGCGCGGCGCATGCGTGCGGTCACAACGCGCAGATCACCGCCGTGCTGGGGGCGACGATGGCGTTGGTCGATACCGGCGCGATGAAGCATCTGGCCGGGCGCCTGGTGCCCTTCGCCGTGCCGGCCGAAGAATATGGCGACATCGCCTGGCGCCTCGAACAGGTGCGTGCCGGGCGATTGGAGTTCCTCGGCGGCAAGCCGGAGCTGATCCGTCACGGTCAGTTCGACGACGTCGACATGGCTCTGTTGGTCCACACCAGCAGCCGTACGGAGGATAGGGGCGCGGGCGTTTCCACGTCCAACAACGGGTGCGTCGTGAAGACGGTGCGTTACGTGGGGCGGGCTGCCCACGCAGGCAGCGCGCCGCATCGAGGCATCAATGCGCTCTATGCCGCCAACATCGCCCTCTCGGCAATCAATGCGCTGCGGGAGACGTTCCAGGAGAAGGACTACATCCGGGTCCACCCCGTCATCACGCTGGGCGGGCGGCAGGTCAACGTGATCCCCGGCGAAGTGCATGTCGAAACCTACGTGCGCGGCAAGACCGTCGAGGCGATCATGGATGCGAACGCCAAGGTCGATCGGGCGTTCCGCGCAGGCGCCCTGGCGATGGGCGCGCAGGTCGAGATCACGACGTTGCCGGGATACATGCCGCTCGCCAATCACAAGGGGCTCGCCGAGTACTTCCGACGCAATGCCGAGGATCTCGTCGGTCCCGAACACTATGTCGTGCAGGGTCATCGCACGGGCTCGACGGACATGGGCGACCTCAGCCAGATCATGCCGGTCGTGCAGGGCAACATGAGCGGTGCTTCGGGCTCGGCCCATGGGCCGGACTATTTCATCACCGACCACCGCTTCGCCTATCTGGGTCAGGCCAAGGCTTTGGCGACCACCGCGATCGATCTGCTCTACGGGGATGCAGCCGGCGCGCAGGATGTGCTGCGCGACTACAAGGCGCCGATGACGCGCGCGGAGTATCTCGCCTTCCAGCGCGGGATCAACAAGACCGAGGTGTACGACGGCGGCGCAGGTTGAGCCTGCGTTTGTTCGGAGTTTCCGGGACTCAGCTGCGGTTGATTCCCGGGCGGGCGTCTTCCAGTACGAAGCTCGCACGCGTCGACACGGTGCCATCGCGCACGCTCACCTTGTCGAGGACCCGATAATCCGCCTGCCACCGCTTCTGGCTGACGACGTGGTGTACGTAACCCCGCTGATTGTTGTAGAACTTGATGTGCGGGTCCTGACGTAGCAAATCCTCGAATCGCGGCGTGGTGTCGCTGCCGTCGCCGTTGGACGTAATCGACGTGCCGATGAACTCCGCGCCGACCGTGGGCGAGTTCGGATCGGAGAAATCGCGCTTGAGTTCTGCGGCGCAGTTGTGGTGGACGTCGCCGGTCACGACGACGAGATTCCTGACCTTCGCAGCGGCCGCTGCGTTCAGCAGTCGATCGCGGGCCGCGGTGGCGCCATCCCACTTGTCCATGTGCATCGCATAGACGGCGGGGTCGCGATTGGTATCCCGCTGAATGAGGGGCACCTGTTGTGCGAGGAGGGTCCAGCGGGCAGTGTCGCCGCGCCGAAAACCTTCGTACAGCCACTTCTCCTGAGCCGCCCCCAACATCGTTCGGGCTGGATCCCGTGCCTCGGCGCAGTCCACCCGGGCCCCGTCGCCGCAAGGCTGATTCGAGCGGTACTGCCGCGTATCCAGTACGTTCACCGCGACGAGATTGCCGATCAGCAGGCGTCGATAGGCGAGGATGTCCGGGCCTCGCGGCAACTGCGCCCGTCGCAATGGCATGTGCTCGTACCAGGCCTGGAAGGCGGACGCGCGACGCAGCAGGAACAGTTCGACGGGCGTGTCTTGCGAGGAGAGGTCGCCCGCCCAGTTGTTGTCGACTTCGTGATCGTCGAAGCTCATGACGAACGGGGCGCTGGCATGCGCGGCTTGCAGGTCCGGGTCGAGCTTGTAGGCCGCATAGCGCAGCCGATACTCGTCGAGCGAGTAGCTCTCTCCCGTCACCCCGGGAACGGTTCGTACCACGGGCAGCTTGCGGTTGATCTGCGTGCTGTTGTACTCGTAGATGTAGTCGCCGTAGTGATAGACGAAGTCCAGACGCTCGTTTGCAATGTGCCGCCACGCGGTGTAGTAGCCGTCTTCGTATTGCTGACATCCCGCTGCGGCGAATCGTATTTGCGCGATGGCACTCCCCATCGCAGGAAGCGTCTTTGCGCGTCCGACGGTGCTCGCCTCGCCCCCGGCGACGAACCGATAGAAGTACTCGCGTCCCGGAGCGAGGCCGTCAACCTCCACGTGCACGCTGTGACCGGCTTCGGGGTAGGCGATCGCGCTTCCGGTGCGAACGACTTGCTGCATGCGTTCATCGGCTGCGACCGACCAGTCGACCTGAATGGTTTGCCTGGGCAAGCCGCCGCCGGCCTGCAAAGGCGTCGTTGCGAGTCGGGTCCAGATGACAAAACCGTCGGGTGCAGGATCGCCGGATGCGACGCCGAGCGTAAACGGATGCGTGGCGAAGGCAATATTCTTGGGCGTCTGCTGAGCGAATAGCGATGCGCTCAGACCCCCGAGCGGCATCGCGGCGATGGAACGCAGGAACCTTCGCCGGTCGTTTGCCCACGCCGTATCGCTATCGGGCGTGCGGTTGCCCCAGCGCGTTGACCTTCGCATGGTTATTATTCTCCCGAGGTGTTGGTGAAGTATCGACGGGCCGTATGGTGCGGTCAACGTGCGGTGCGATCGGTACGCGGTGCGACGCGGATGCTCTACACTGGCTGCAGAATTTTGCATGCGTTCGCGTCAGTTGCGAACCGAGGAAACGAGTGGGAGGATGGCGATGAAAGTCGTTCGCATTGCAGGCGCGCTCGGCGCCGAGATCCATGATGTCGATCTGTCGCGCGAGTTGGCGCCGGATGTGGTTGCCGGGATTCGTGCGATCTGGCTCGACCACGGCGTGGTCTTCTTTCGCGAGCAGACGCTCGATTCGAAGCAGTTCCTCAGCTTCGCCCAGTGCATCGGCACCCCGGTCGAGTACCCGTTCGTGCGCGGCCTGGACGGGTTCCCTCACATCATCGAGGTCAAGAAGCTCGAACACGAGCGGACGAATTTCGGCGGCATGTGGCATACCGATACGACGTACCTGGACTGTCCGCCATCGGCGACGCTGCTGCTGGCGCAAGAGGTGCCGCCCTTTGGCGGAGACACCGAGTTTGCCAGCATGGTCGCGGCCTACGAGGCGCTCTCCGAGGGGTTGAAGACCACGCTCGCGCCGCTGCGCGGGGTCAACAGTTCCGCGAAGGCGGACGTTACGAAAAGTCGCGAGGACAGAATCGCAAGCGACGGGCGCTCCGATGCGCGCAGGGAGTATGCGGCCGAGCACCCGGTCGTGCGGACGCATCCGGAAACCGGGCGCAAGTCGCTCTACGTGAATGGCGGCCACACCGTGCGCTTCGCGGGATGGACCGAAGAAGAAAGCGCGCCGCTGCTCGCTTATCTTTTCCGGCATCAGCAGCGCGCCGAATTCACCTGCCGCTTCTCCTGGCGGCCCGGTTCGCTGGCCCTGTGGGACAACCGCTGTACGCTGCACAACCCGGTGAATGACTATCACGGGTATCGGCGCATCATGCACCGGATCACCCTGGCCGGTGATCGACCGGTCTGACGGCAGGGCCGGTCGATGCGCATCGTCGACGCATG
>JBIKKL010000538.1:0-3771 GCA_044360365.1 Burkholderiales bacterium
TCGGCCATGACCCGCGGGGTCGCTCGCCGGTGCATCGGATTCGACCTGAAGCCCCCGGATATCTCCCGTTCGATCAACGCGGCGAGCTGTTTCCCCCCATTGGCTCAGCGCGCGCGTCTGGCGTTGACGGCGCAAGCAACGAGCTTTCATACTGTCTTGTCTCGTTCGCTTCGGTCGTCATGGATCCCGTCGTACTTTTCTTTCTGCTCGGTGTCGCCGCCCGCTTGCTGAAGAGCGATCTGCGCCTGCCGGAAGCCATCTACGAAGGGTTGTCGATATTCCTGCTTCTGGCCATCGGGTTGAAGGGTGGCGTGCAGTTGGCGGAACAATCCACACCGGCGCTGTTGCCTCAAGCCCTCGCAGTCATCGCGTTGGGAATAGCGCTGCCGCTGCTCGCCTACCCCGTGTTACGGCAGTTCGGCCGGTTCGACCGTGCCAATGCCGCCTCCATCGCGGCGCACTATGGGTCCGTGAGCGTGGTGACATTCGCCGTGGCGCTCGCCCTGCTCAACGACGAGAGTGTTGCCTACGAGCCCTATATGCCGGTGTTCGTGGTGCTGCTGGAAGTGCCAGGCATCGCAGTGGGCATATTGCTGGCCAAGGGGTTCGGGCAGGCCCAGACGGTGGCATGGCGAACCACACTGCATGAAGTGTTTCTCGGTCGCAGCATCATCCTGCTTGCCGGTGGCCTGCTGATCGGCTGGATAGCGGGTGCGGATGCGCTCGTGCCGCAGGGCCAGCTGTTCTTCGATCTGTTCAAGGGCGTGCTCGCGCTGTTCATGCTGGAGATGGGCATCGTCGCCGCAGGCAGGATTCGGGAACTTCGGCGCACAGGTGTGTTTCTGGTGCTGTTCGGCACGCTGGCACCGCTGGTGTTCGCGGTCATTGGAGCCGCCGTGGCGCACGGAATCGGTCTTTCCGTGGGAGGCACGATGCTGCTGGCGACGCTGGCGGCAAGCGCTTCCTATATCGCTGCACCGGCGGCGATGCGCATCGCCGTACCACAGGCCAATCCGTCATTCTCGCTGGCCGCCTCTCTCGGCGTCACGTTCCCGTTCAACGTGACGCTGGGTGTGCCGCTCTACCTGCATCTCGCGCAATGGACACACCGCCTATGACGCCTTCCACTTTCTCCCGCAAGCTCGTGGTGGTCATTACTGAGAGCGCACTGGAAGCCACGCTCGCACGCGAAGTGCAGGCGCTTGGCGCGCACGGATACACCGTGTGTGATGCACGCGGCAAAGGGTCGCGCGGCGTTCGCGACGCCAGTTGGGAAGCCGATCGCAACATTCGCATGGAGGTGATCTGCGATGAGGCTACCGCCCTGCTTATCGCTGGTGCGCTTCGGGAAAAGTACTACGACCACTACGCGATGGCGCTCTACGTCACCGATATTGCCGTGCTGCGACCCGAGAAGTTCTGAAACGCGACCGGACCTGTGTTCGGCCCGTAACCATCTGCCTGCCGCCGCCTGCGAGCTAGGCCAGCACCGTCCAGGCGCTACACGAGTGCGTGGGAGTGCATGACGCAGTGGGAACGAAACAAACTGCATGTAAACTGCGCCGACACACCAACCTGCAACCAGGCGCCTTGATCGCCCCGCAAGCTCAGCCGGCTTCCGTGGCGAGTCTGTGAGGTTGATGTACCATCATGCCGCAAGCCCGTTGTCGCATGTCTTGTTCATGGCGCGCTCACATGGCAGCCAGATCGGGTACGCCGATCCGGGCACAACGCAACCGCATCGAATTCCGAGGACTGGCCCGACGATGATTTCGAAAGCGACCGCCGCCTACTGCGGCACGACTCGCCGTTCTCGAACGGTGGCGTCTATCACCTTCCTGCTCGCGTCGAGTCCGCTCACGAGTATCGACGACGCAGCGGCCCAAGCCACTGCCAACTGGCCCGCCAAACCGATTCGCGTGATCGTTCCTTACCCGGCGGGCGGTACCTCCGACATCCTTACCCGCATGATCGGCGCCAAGCTCACGGAAGCCTGGGGCCAGCCCGTGATCGCCGACTCCCGTCCCGGCGCGAACGGAAACATCGGGGTGGATGCCATGGTGAAGTCGCCTCCCGACGGCTACACGCTCGCGCTGATGGACGTGGGCAACCTGTCCATCACGCCCAGCATGTACAAGGTGCCGTTCGACATCCTGCGGGACATCGCGCCTGTCACCACCGTCACGTTCTCGCCCTACCTGCTCACGGTCCATCCCAGTGTCCCGGTGAAGACGGTGTCCGATCTCATCGCGCTGGCCAGGAAGAATCCCGGCAAGCTGAACGCTCCGGTCGGATTGGGCAGCAACATCCACATGTCGACGCTTGCGATGCAGCAACGAATCGGCACCCAATGGACTTACATCCCCACCAAGGGCGGCCAAAGCTCCGTGCTTTCGGTCATGACAGGTGACGGCGACTTCCTCTTCATGGGCGTTCTCCAGACGTGGGTCCACGTCAAGAGCGGCAAACTGAAGTTGATCGCCGTATCGAGCGAGCGGCGCGAACCGATGTTTCCGAACGTCCCCACCGTCGCAGAAACCCCTGGCCTCGAAGGCTATAGCGCGGGCTCCTGGCAAGGCATCATTGCACCGGCCAGGGTCGCGCCCGATATCGTGACCAAGGTGTACAACGAGGTGCGGCGCATCGTGGCCTCGCCCGATTTCTCCGAAAAGCTCACCTCCCAGGGATCACGCCCGCAGGCGAAGCCACCTGCCGAATTCGGACAATGGCTCGCAACGGAAAAGGACAAATGGGCGAAGCTGGTCGCGACGAGCGGATTGAAGATCGAATAACCGGCCTTCATCGCGATGGGGTACAGCCTGGAAACAGGTGCTCCGACATCGCACCGACAAACCCCGGCGTACCGAACGAGCGTCCGCCCCGCAACTTGCGCTCCGCACCGGCCCTACTTGTGCTCGAGCTCGCCCGCCGTCCCGAGCGCTGAACGCGCACCCATCCCGACGAGCCACTGCTTCGCGATTGGGTCGCCCTTCAGGTGGGCCTGCCAGAAGGCCAGCGTGAAGGCGCGAACGTGCTCGTACATGTCGGGCTCGCCGCGCGACGGGCCGCCGCGAGAAGCGGCCTGTCCGTTGAACAGCATGTGATCCGCCCCCCTCAGCACGAGCAGATACTTGTCGCCCGCGGGCATGTGCCGAAACGGCTCGCGTCGTACCTCCGGGCCTTCGTCCATGAGCGCATTGCGATCCTGCGTGCCCGTGATGCTCATCACGGGCACGCGAATGGACCCGAAGCGTCTCGGCCACGCGGTGGCTGGCTGCGGGGCGTATGGGCTGAATGCAAGGCTGGCGACGATGCGGGGCTCGACGAACTCGCCAGCCGCGAAAGGGACGCGCTCACCTGCAAGCGCAAGGGGCACACGCGCGCCGTAGGAATGCCCGCTCATGCCGATACGGCGGGCGTCGGCACGCATCGCGTCGCGGTGGATGCGTTTCGGGTCACGCCCGAGCAGATCGATCACCAAACGCACGTCATGAACGCGGTCCGCGAACACGCGCGGAGACACAGCGATTTTCATAGCATCACGGCCCTGCCCGCCCCGCGCTGCGTTGCGCAGGGTCACCTCGTCGCTGCCTGGATGCTGGAAATGAATCGAGAGGTAGCCGTGGCTTGCCCAATGCTCGCCCCATGCCCGGCCACCCTCGCGGGAGCCACCGAGGCCGTGCGAGAAGAGGACGACCGGCACCTGATCATCACCGCTCGGAACGTACAGCTGCAGCGGAATGCGCCGATTCCGATCGGCGTCGTCGATCT
>JBIKKL010000235.1:0-7145 GCA_044360365.1 Burkholderiales bacterium
GAGTTTTTGCATAGGGAAATAAGTGTCGAGATCTGGGTTTGCGCTCGGCCAAAACTCGAGTTGTATATACTTGCCTGCCTCCGATGTTTCACGTGAAACGCTTCCGATCGATAGCCTCACATTGAGAATCCATTCATGGTAACCGAACGATTCGACGTAATCGTGATCGGAGGCGGACATGCCGGAACCGAAGCGGCCCTGGCGAGCGCGCGCATGGGCTGCTCTACCCTCCTCCTTACGCACAATATAGATACACTCGGGCAGATGTCCTGTAACCCGTCGATTGGTGGGATTGGAAAGGGACATCTGGTTCGGGAAGTAGATGCCCTCGGCGGTGCCATGGCACTCGCAGCAGACGAGGCCGGCATTCAATTCCGGACATTGAACGGGAGCAAGGGGCCGGCAGTCCGAGCGACGCGCGCTCAGGCGGATCGCGTCCTCTACCGGGCCGCGATTCGGCGACGAATAGAGAATCAGCCGAACCTGAAAGTATTTCAACAGGCCGTGGATGATTTGCTTGTCAATAACCATCGTGCGGTGGGCGCCGTAACACAGCTGGGCCTGAAATTCGAAGCCCGATCGATTGTGCTGACGGCAGGGACATTTCTCGCAGGGCGGGTGCATGTGGGCTTGGAGAACTATCAGGCCGGGCGCGCCGGGGATCCCGCCGCTGTAACACTTTCGGCGCGGCTCAAAGAGCTTGCACTGCCTGTCGG
Source organism: Burkholderiales bacterium (assembly GCA_044360365.1). Classification (GTDB taxonomy): domain Bacteria; phylum Pseudomonadota; class Gammaproteobacteria; order Burkholderiales; family WYBJ01; genus WYBJ01. Next base: position 717 of record JBIKKL010000235.1, read on the forward strand.
CAGGCTGAAGACCGGCACGCCTCCTCGATTGGATGGTCGCTCCATCGATTTCTCGGTTCTTGAGGTGCAGCCGGGGGACGAACCGACGCCGGTCTTCTCCTTCCTCGGGGCGCGCGACATGCACCCCGAGCAGCGGCCCTGCTGGATAACGCACACGAACGAGCGCACCCACGAGGTCATCCGGACGGGTCTGGACCGCTCGCCGATGTTCACGGGAGTCATTGAAGGCATCGGTCCTCGCTATTGCCCCTCCGTCGAAGACAAAGTGGTCCGCTTCGCGGCCAAGAGCACCCATCAAGTTTTCCTGGAGCCTGAGGGCCTGAACACGCATGAGATCTATCCGAACGGGATCTCTACCAGCCTGCCCTATGATGTTCAGCTCGCGGCCGTCCGGACCATCCGTGGTCTAGAGGGGGCGCACATTCTTCGGCCCGGCTACGCAATTGAGTATGACTACTTCGATCCGCGTGGCTTGACCACCGGGCTGCAATCAAAAGCCATCGCCGGCTTGTTTTTCGCAGGCCAGGTCAATGGAACCACCGGCTATGAGGAGGCCGCCGCTCAGGGCCTGCTTGCCGGAATCAACGCCGGCCGCTTTGCCCGTGAACTCGAAAGCTGGTGCCCTCGGAGGGACGAGGCGTATCTGGGGGTGCTCGTCGACGATCTCGTGACACGCGGGGTGAGCGAGCCCTACCGAATGTTCACGAGCCGTGCGGAATACCGGCTGAGCTTGCGGGAGGACAATGCCGATTTGCGCCTTACTGAGATCGGACGGCGCCTCGGTGTCGTCGGCGAACGTCGTTGGGAAAGCTTCAATCGCCGAAAAGATGCCCTCGGGCGGACGCTGGCGAAGGTTCAACGCACGCGCCTTGCCGCCAAATCAATGCCGCAGGCGCTATCCGAGCGGCTCTTCCCGGACGGAAACCCGAGAGACATTTCGCTATCTGAAATCCTCAAGCGTCCCAGCTGGACCTACGACGACATTGCGCCCTATCTCGACGGTGGCGACGAGGTATCGGACGATGTCGCCCTGCAGGTAGAGATTACAACGAAATATCAAGGGTATATCGATCGTCAACAGGACCAGGTGGAACGCCAGCGCCGTCACGAAACGACCGAACTGCCCGCCGACATGGATTACAACTTGGTTACCGGACTGTCCATCGAGGTGCGACAGAAGCTTTCTAAGCATCGGCCGGAAACCATCGGCCAGGCAGGACGGATTTCCGGGGTCACACCCGCCGCCATTGCCCTGTTGGTTGTCCACTTGAAGCGCCGGACCGACAGGGTGGAACGCTCCGCCTGATGGAGACGGCCGCCACACTCGAGCACAAGATAGCAGAGCTCGGCATCGAGGCACCTGCGGGGGCTGCCCGCGACCTCGTCCGCTTCCTTGATCTGGTTCGCAAATGGAACAAGGTCTACAACCTGACGAAGATCCTCGGCGACGAGCGGATGGTGATCGAGCACGTCCTGGACAGTCTGTCCGTTTTGCCGCTTCTGCAACCGTCGAATGTCATCGATGTGGGTACCGGAGCAGGTTTTCCGGGGATCCCTATCGCCATTGTGAAACCGGCATGGCATCTAACGCTGCTCGACAGCAGCCACAAGCGATGCGCCTTCCTGCGCCAAGCGGTCATCGATCTCCAGCTGCGGAATGTCGACATCGCCTGCGCACGCGTGGAACAATTCGTGCCCGCGACGCTCTGCGATACGGCGCTGTGCCGTGCTTTTGCGGAAACCGCCGAGTTCGCGAGTCTGGCGGCTAGCCTTGTCCATGACGATGGAATTATGGTGGCAATGAAGGGGGTCTACCCCGCCGACGAGCTCGACCGCCTTCCGAGCAACATAAGCGTTCGCGACGTTGTTCGCTTGAAAGTTCCCGGACTCGACGCACAAAGGCATGCGGTGATAATGACAAAGGCATTAATATGAGCGCGCGGATATTGGCGGTGGTCAACCAGAAGGGCGGAGTCGGCAAGACCACCACGACCGTCAACCTGGCGGCGAGTCTTGCTGCCGCCAAGCGGCGCGTGCTGCTCGTCGACTTGGACCCGCAGGGCAACGCAACTATGGCGAGTGGGGTCGACAAGCGCAGCACCTCGCCGACGGTCTATCATGTTTTGCTCGGTCAGCGTAGCGCCCAGGATGCCATCGTCTCCTCGTCGGTCGGGGGATACGACCTCATTGCGTCGAACCGGGAACTCGCTGGCGCCGAGGTAGAACTCGTCGACGTCGAACGACGCGAGAACCAACTCAAGGCGGCCTTGCGTCCTGTTGCCGACCGGTACGACTTCGTTTTCCTCGACTGTCCGCCCGCGCTCAACCTTCTTACTGTGAATGCGCTGGTCGCTGCACACGCCGTATTGATCCCCATGCAGTGTGAATACTATGCGTTAGAGGGATTGAGCGATCTGGTCGAAACGCTGAAGCGAGTTCGCGAGCATCTCAATCCGTCTCTGGAGATCGATGGGCTTCTCAGGACGATGTACGACCCACGGAATACCCTTGCTCAACAGGTATCCCGTGACCTGATGGCTCACTTCGGCGAGAAGGTCTATCGCACGATCGTGCCCCGGAACATTCGGCTCGCCGAGGCTCCCAGTTTTGGGATGCCCGTGCTTGGGCTCGATCGAAAATCCAAAGGCGCCCTCGCCTATCTTGCACTGGCAGGCGAGATGATTTCGCGTAGCGAACAGTCTGAAGAGGTCGTCCAATAATGGCGAAAATGCGCGGTTTGGGGCGAGGTCTCGATGCCCTGCTCGGCGGCGACAGCACTGCAACTGCATCGACGAGTCCGGGCGAATCGTTGACTACCGTAAACATCGATGCGATCCAGCCGGGACGCTACCAGCCGCGCACACGCATGGATCAGGAGGCCCTTTCCGATCTGGCAAGCTCGATCAAATCCCAGGGGCTCATGCAACCCATTCTGGTCCGATCCATTTCCACCGGACATTACGAGATCATTGCGGGGGAGCGCCGCTGGCGGGCTGCCCGGATGGCTGGGCTCGGTGAAGTCCCAGTCGTTGTGCGCGAGGTCGGCGACAACGCGGCCCTTGCCATGGCCCTGATCGAGAATATCCAACGCGAGGACCTGAACCCGATCGAGGAAGCCGCCGGCATACAACGCCTGATCGACGAATTCCAGATGACCCACGAAGCGGCGGCCCAAGCGGTGGGGCGTTCGCGAAGCGCGGTAAGCAACTTGCTTCGTCTGCTCAGCTTGACCCCCTCCGTGCGAGAATTGCTCGAAGGAGGCACCATCGATATGGGACATGCTCGAGCGCTCCTGGCATTGTCACCCCAGCGTCAAACAGAGGCTGCTCGCGTCGTCGTAGGCAAGGGGCTCTCCGTGCGCGACACCGAGCAGCTGGTCGCGAACTTGATTAAGGATGTACCCTCAAGCCCCAGGCGCCGGGTGGATCGCGACGTCGTGCGTTTGGAAGAAGAACTCTCGGAGCGGGTGGGCACCCGCATCGAAATTAAGCCGGGAACCAAAGGTACCGGGAAAATTATCGTCCGCTACGCGAGCCACGATCATTTCGATGATCTTGTCGCACGGCTCGCCTCCCGGCACTGACATAGAACTTGGCGCTTACGTCCATACGTCGTAGAATTCGGCGTTTTCCCCGGTAGGTCACTCGATGGTCCGGCAGCTCGCGCGATTGTTCGTGCTGCAGGGAGCGGTCACGTTGATCGTAGCCGGAGGAATATTCGTCTGGGGCAACTCCCAGGCCAGCGCTGCGGCCCTGATGGGCGGAGCAGCGGCAGCGGCAGCGGCCCTGGCGTACGGCGTTGGTTATTGGTTGTGCGCCGGCGGCGGCACCGAGAAGCCGCTGCGGAGCTTTCTGGTCGCGGAGTTGTGCAGGATCGTCGTCGCCATCGTGCTGTTATGGATTGGCATGACGTCGCTGCCAGGGGAAAGTGCAATTGCATATCTCGGGGCATTTGCCGCAGCCCTGATGGCGTACTTGCTGCTTTTTTTGTTTTGATTTGACGGTTCGAACTGCACAATCGACATGGCCGCAGGCACCACTCTGACTCCGAGCGACTACATCGCTCACCATCTGACCAATCTCCGTGTCACCGTTGGTGAAGGCGGATTCTGGACCCTCAATATCGACTCCATCATCATGGGCTGGTTGCTCGGCATCATCGGCATCGGCGCGTTTTGGTTTGTGGCACGCAATGCCACCCGTGAGGTACCCGGGCGCTTCCAGGGGTTCATTGAGCTGATTGTCGAATTCGTCGACAACACCGTCAAAGACGTATTCCCGGGAAGCCGCAAGTTTCTAGCCCCGCTCGCACTCACGATCTTCGTCTGGGTGTTCGTGATGAACGCCATGGACTTGTTGCCCATCGACTGGGTAGCGACTCTCATGCACGCGCTCGGGTTTTCCGCCTGGAAAGCTGTCCCGACGACCGACCTGAATACCACCTTTGCCATGGCATGGTCGGTGTTCTTTCTGGTCATATTCTTCAGCTTCAAGGCCAAGGGCGTCGGCGGCTTCATCCACGAACTGTTCACTGCGCCCTTCGGCTCGAACCCGCTTCTCTGGATACCCAACCTGCTGCTGAATGTCATTGAGCTGCTGGCGAAACCGATCTCCCTGGGAATGCGGCTGTTCGGGAACATGTACGCCGGTGAACTCATTTTCATGTTGCTCGGTCTGCTCGGCTCCATCGCGGCATTTTCGATTGGAGGGCTCGTAGCAGGCGCCGCCTCCGTGGTCCTGACCTGGGCGTGGGCGGTGTTCCACATTCTCATCATCCTGCTGCAGGCCTTCATCTTTATGGTGCTGGCGTCGGTCTACATCGCCATGGCCCACGAGCATCACTGAGTATCATCGTTCAACGTTCCAATCATCTCGGCAAAGCAAGAAAGGAAACGCAATGCAACAGTTCCTCGCGGAAATCCAGGCATATACCGCACTCGGCATCGGCATCATCATCGGCCTTGGCGCTATCGGCGCTTGTATCGGCATCGGCATCATGGGCTCGAAATTCCTGGAAGCCGCCGGCCGTCAGCCTGAACTCATTCCCCAACTGCAGAAATTCATGTTTCTGTTGGCCGGTCTGATTGACGCGGCATTCCTGATCGGCGTCGGTATTGCCATGTTCTTCGGTTTCGCGAACCCCCTTCTCTCGGTCATTCGCTAACCGTCAAGCCTAGTAAGAGGTCGTAGCCATGAACATCAACGCGACCCTGCTTGTGCAGGCGCTTTCGTTCGCAGCGCTCATCTGGTTCACGGTAAGGTTCGTCTGGCCCATGCTGACGGACGCCATCGATGACCGGAACAAGCGCATCGCCGACGGGCTCGCCGCTGCCGAGAAAGGCCGCCAGGCGCTCGAGCTGTCTTCGCGACAGGCCGACGAAGCGCTGAAAGCGGCTCGCGCACGCGCCGCCGAAATTTTGGCACAGGCCGACAAGCGGGCGGCTGAATTGGTCGAGCAGGCAAAGACCGCAGCGCGCGATGAAGGTGCGCGGGAAAAGTCCGCGGCCAAGGCTGAGATCGAGCAGGAGTATTCTCGGGCGCGCGAACAACTTCGCGAGCATGTCGCGGCATTGGCAATCGCCGGGGCAGAGAAGATTCTCCGTCGCGAGGTCGACGCAAAGGCGCACAGCGATATGCTGAACGCCATCAAGCAGCAGATCTAACGATGGCCGAACTGAGCACGCTCGCCCGTCCGTACGCCGAAGCGGTCTTCCGCATTGCCGACAGCAGCGGAACGCTCGGCGATTGGTCCGTGACGCTGTCCGACCTCGCCCACGTATCGGTCGACCCATCGATCTCAGCGGCCATCGACGATCCGAATGTCTCGTCGCCGAAGGTTGCGGGGCTTTTCATCCAGGTGCTCGCCGGAAGATTGACTGCTGAGGCGGAAAATTTCGTCCGGGTATTGGCGGAAAACCAGCGGCTGGAATTGTTGCCGGAGATCTCGGCGCAGTACGAAGCCCTCAAGAACGACCGAGAAGGTATCGTCGACGCACAAGTGACCTCCGCCTTTCCCATGACGGATACCCAGCTTGCCGAACTCGCAGTTCAGCTCGAAAAGAAAACGGGCAAGCGGGTCAAGGCGCAGGTCAGCGTAGATCCTGAACTGATTGCAGGCGTGCGCATCGTGATTGGCGACAAGGTGATCGACGGATCTGCGCGCGCCCAACTGACCGCGCTCGAAGCCGCACTCAAACATTAGGAGTAGTCATGCAGCTCAATCCCTCCGAGATCTCGGAACTGATCAAGAGCCGAATCCAGAACCTCGACGCCGGCGCCCAGATGCGTACGCAAGGCACGGTCGTTTCCGTGACCGACGGAATTTGTCGCGTCCATGGACTCTCAGACGTGATGCAGGGGGAGATGCTCGAGTTCCCCAGGAACACCTTCGGCCTCGCTCTGAATCTCGAACGCGACTCCGTGGGCGCCG
>JBIKKL010000290.1:0-6217 GCA_044360365.1 Burkholderiales bacterium
CACATTACCGAAGGTGACCAGGTCAAGTGCACCGGTCGCATTCTCGATGTTCCCGTCGGTCCAGAGCTTCTCGGCCGCGTCGTCAACTCGCTTGGTCAGCCAATCGACGGCAAAGGACCGATCAACGCCAAGATGACCGACGTGATTGAGAAAGTCGCCCCGGGTGTTATCGCGCGCCAATCGGTGTCGCAGCCAGTCCAGACCGGACTCAAGGCCATCGACGCAATGGTGCCTGTCGGTCGCGGGCAACGCGAACTCATCATCGGTGATCGTCAGACCGGCAAGACGGCCGTTGCCGTCGATACGATCATCAACCAGAAGGGCAAAGACCTCTTTTGCGTTTATGTCGCGATCGGTCAGAAGGCTTCAACCATTGCAAACGTCGTGCGCAAGCTCGAAGAGCATGACGCGATGGCGTACACGATCATCGTCGCAGCGTCGGCATCCGAATCTGCCGCCATGCAGTACATCGCGCCCTATTCCGGCTGCACGATGGGCGAGTACTTTCGTGATCGTGGCCAAGACGCCCTGATCATCTACGACGATCTGACCAAGCAAGCCTGGGCCTATCGACAGATTTCACTCCTGCTCCGCCGGCCCCCTGGTCGCGAAGCCTACCCCGGAGACGTGTTCTATTTGCACTCGCGCCTATTGGAGCGGGCTGCACGAGTGAACCCGGACTACGTCGAGGCATTCACCAAAGGTGAAGTGAAAGGCAAGACCGGTTCGCTGACCGCCTTGCCCATCATCGAAACGCAAGCGGGGGACGTGACGGCATTCGTGCCGACGAACGTGATCTCGATTACCGACGGCCAGATCTTCCTCGAAACCGACTTGTTCAATGCAGGCATTCGTCCGGCAATCAACGCTGGCATTTCGGTGTCCCGCGTTGGCGGCGCCGCCCAGACCAAGATCATGAAGCGTCGTGATACCGGGGGCGGCGTGCGTCTCGCGCTTGCTCAATACCGCGAGCTCGCCGCGTTCGCACAGTTCGCGTCCGATCTCGACGAAGCGACCCGCCGGCAGCTGGAGCGAGGCCGGATGGTTACGGAACTGATGAAGCAGTCGCAGTATCAGCCGCTCCAAGTCTGGGAAATGGCGTTGACGCTCTTCGCCGTGAACAACGGCCACTTCGATGACGTTGACGTCAAGAAAGCACTCGCCGCAGAGCGATCATTGCGTGAGTTCCTCAAGGCCAAGTACGCCGATCTCGTCGATCGCATGGAAGACAAGAAGGACTTGTCCGCCGACGACGAAAAGGCGCTCAACGAAGCCATCAAGGACTGGAAGAAGACCGAGACCGTATGAGCCTGAGTCCCGCCAACACGCGCGGGCTCATGGGCGGAAGGTGAAGCAATGCCGGGAACCAAAGAAATCCGGATGAAAATCCGCAGTGTCCAGAACACGCGGAAGATCACCAAGGCGATGGAAATGGTCGCCGCATCCAAGATGCGGCGGGCCCAGGAGCGCATGCGTACCGCGCGTCCCTACGCGGACAAGATCCGCAACGTCGCTGCACATATCAGTCACGCGAATCCGGAATATCGGCATCCGTACCTCGTTCGCCGCGACTCCGTCAAGCGTGTTGGTATCATCGTCGTGACGACAGACAAAGGCTTGTGCGGCGCGCTGAACACCAACGTGCTTCGGGTCGTGCTGAGCAAGTACAAGGAATGGCAAGCTGCCGGTGAAGAAATCGACGTCTGTTGCATCGGCAACAAGGGCCTCGGTTTCATGCAGCGGCTCGGTGCAAACATCGTCTCCCAAGCCACCGGACTCGGTGATCGCCCACAGATGGAATCCCTCATCGGCGCCGTCAAGACGATGCTTGACGGCTACGCGAATGACCGGTTCGATCAGCTGGAAATCTTCTACACGAAATTCATCAACACGATGAAGCAGGAAGCGGTCATGGAGCAGCTGCTCCCGTTGACCGGGGATCGACTCGGTGCGCCCGAAACCTCCTGGGATTATCTATACGAGCCCGATGCAAAGGCCGTACTGGATCAAGTGCTCACTCGCTATATCGAGTCGATCATCTACCAGACCGTGGCCGAAAACATGGCTTCCGAGCAATCGGCACGCATGGTCGCAATGAAGTCGGCATCCGACAACGCCGCCACGCTGATAGACGAGTTGACACTCATCTACAACAAAAATCGGCAAGCGGCGATCACCAAAGAGATCGCCGAAATCGTGGGCGGAGCTGCGGCTGTTTGAGAACAGCTCGCGAGAACATCCTTTTCGATAGCAGGCATACATCATGAATCTTGGAACAATCGTACAGTGCATCGGCGCGGTCACCGATATCTCGTTCCCCCGCGAAGCGATGCCGAAGGTCTACGACGCTCTGGTGCTCGAAGACACCGGCGACCTCGGACTGGCCGAGAAAGGCCTGACCTTCGAGGTCGAACAGCAGCTCGGCGACGGGATCGTCCGCTGCATCGCCATGGGATCCTCGGACGGCCTGCGCCGTGGCCTCAAGGTGCGCGGAACGGGTGCCGGTATCTCGGTACCTGTGGGCAACGGCGTGCTCGGCCGGGTGATGAACGTCCTCGGCCGCCCGATCGATGAGCGCGGTCCAATTCAATCCACGGAAACGCGCGAGATCCATCAACCCGCTCCGAAGTTCGACGAGCTTTCGCCTTCGGTCGATCTGCTCGAAACAGGCATCAAGGTGATCGACCTCATCTGCCCGTTCGCCAAAGGCGGCAAGGTTGGTCTGTTCGGCGGTGCCGGCGTCGGCAAGACCGTGAACATGCTTGAGCTCATCAACAACATCGCCAAGGAACACTCCGGGCTGTCGGTATTTGCCGGCGTAGGTGAGCGTACCCGCGAGGGCAACGACTTCTATCATGAAATGTCGGATGCCAAGGTCATCGTGCAGGAAGACCTCTCGCAATCCAAAGTGGCGATGGTGTTCGGTCAGATGAACGAACCTCCCGGCAACCGTCTGCGCGTTGCTCTGACGGGCTTGACGATGGCCGAACGCTTTCGCGACGAAGGACGGGACATCCTCTTCTTCGTCGACAACATCTACCGCTATACGTTGGCTGGAACGGAAGTGTCCGCCCTTCTCGGCCGGATGCCTTCCGCGGTGGGCTATCAGCCGACGCTCGCTGAGGAAATGGGGCGACTGCAGGAGCGAATCACCTCGACGAAGGTCGGTTCCATCACGTCGATCCAGGCGGTTTACGTGCCTGCCGACGATTTGACCGACCCTTCCCCGGCCACGACCTTCGGCCACCTCGACGCAACCGTGGTGTTGTCTCGGGACATCGCAGCACTGGGCATTTATCCGGCAGTCGATCCACTTGACTCAACTTCGCGCCAGATCGATCCGAACGTCGTCGGCGAAGAGCATTACTCCACGACTCGCGCCGTACAGGCAACCCTTCAGCGGTACAAGGAGTTGCGCGACATCATCGCGATCCTCGGCATGGATGAGCTCGCGCCGGAAGACAAGCTCGCGGTCGCACGAGCCCGGAAGATACAGCGCTTCCTATCGCAGCCGTTCCACGTCGCCGAGGTGTTTACCGGGTCGCCCGGCAAGTACGTAACGCTCAAGGATACGATCCGCGGCTTCAAGATGATCGTCAACGGCGAGTGCGATCAATTGCCCGAGCAGGCCTTCTACATGGTCGGCACCATCGACGAGGCCTTCGAAAAGGCGAAGACGCTCAAATAGTGTTCTTCCGAAGGTCGGAAACGAGGAGTTCGTATGGCTCAAACCATGCAGGTCGATGTGGTCAGCGCCGAGGAGCAGATCTTCTCGGGCGTGGCAGAGTTCGTGGTGTTGCCAGGCGAGGCAGGCGAGCTTGGCGTTTACCCGCGCCATGCGCCACTCATTACCCGGATCAAACCCGGCACCGTGCGAATTCGAGTCCCGGACCGGGCGGAAGAGGAGTTGATCTTCGTCGCTGGCGGCGTGCTGGAAGTACAACCGAACATGGTCACTGTGCTCGCCGATACCGCAATTCGCGGCCATGACCTTGACGAAGCGAAGGCGCTCGAAGCACAGAGAAACGCCGAAGAAGCCCGGAAGCAGAGCCTGAGTGCCCAAGAGCTGGCGACCGTCGAAAGCGAGCTCGCGACAATCGCAGCCCAGCTCGCGGCCATACGCAAGCTTCGACAGAAGCGCTAACCATCGCGACCCGCGACGTGAAATAGGGCAGCGAAGGCTGCCCTATTTTGCTTGGCGTTTGCGACTGCGAAGAGGCATCATCATCAGCTTCTTGGAAGCGAAGCGTCCCGTTGGCATCGGATGAGCACCGAAACCGTCTACGATCTCGCGATCATCGGGGGGGGCATCAACGGCGCGGGCATCGCCCGGGATGCGGCAGGGCGCGGGCTCTCGGTTGCGCTCTTCGAACGCGGCGATCTTGCGGGTGCAACCAGTTCCGCCAGCAGCAAACTCATTCATGGTGGGCTGCGCTATCTCGAGCATTATGAGTTCCGCCTCGTGGCCGAGGCGTTGGCCGAACGCGAGACCCTACTTTCGATCGCCCCCCACCTCGTCACTCCGTTGACGTTCGTGCTGCCTCGAGTCGAGGGAATGCGGCCCCGATGGATGTTGCGCGTCGGACTCTGGCTATACGATCATCTCGCACGCCGCAGCGTTTTACCACCCGCGCGATCGATTCGCTTCGCCACGTCCCCTTATGGGCAAGGGCTAAAGCAGACCGTCCTCGATGGCTTCAGCTACGCCGACTGTTGGGTCGATGATTCCCGCCTCGTGGTGTTGAATTGCCGCTCTGCGGCGGATCTCGGTGCCAGGATCGAGCCGCGTACCGAAGTCCGCGCCGCCCGGACTGACGGCGATCAGTGGCAGCTCAGTCTCCAGCATCCAGATCGCGGTACCCAACGAGTTCATGCACGCGCATTGATCAATGCGGCGGGACCTTGGACTCGATCGTGGCTTGTCGAGGGGCTGGACCGTCGTCCCAATCACGGCATCCGTCTGGTCAAGGGCAGTCACATTGTCACTGCGCCACTGTATCCGGGCGACCACGCTTTTATCCTCCAGAACGACGACGGGCGCGTCGTGCTCGTCCTTCCCTTCCAAGATCGGTACTCCCTCATTGGAACGACAGACGTGCCGCATTCGGGGCCGCCGGAAGATGCGGTGATATCGACCGAGGAGATCACCTATCTGTGTCGTGCCGTGAACCGCTATTTCGCGCGCAACATCGGTTCCTCCGATGTGCTGTGGAGTTTTAGCGGGGTGCGCCCCCTCTACGATGACGGCACACCCAATCCGTCCGAGGTGACTCGGGATTACCGGCTTATGCTGGACACGGATAGCGGCCCCCCCCTGCTCTCCATCTACGGCGGAAAAATCACGACCTACCGCCGCCTCGCCGAGCACGCGCTGACACAGCTGATTCCGTGGTTTCCCTCGATGAAGGGGCCCTGGACAGCCCACGCGCGACTGAGTGGCGGCGAGTTGCCGGAGGGGCGGCAAGGCTACCTGAACAATCTGTCCGCCCGCTACCCCGCGCTGTCGATTCCCCTGCTGGAGAGCATCGTATCCCGACACGGCTCCAACGCTCCCCTCATCCTCGGCGACGCTGAAACGCAGGACGACTTGGGGGTTCATTTCGGGGAAAATCTCTACGCGAGGGAAGTCGATTACCTCATTGATCGCGAATGGGCACTGACCGCGGACGACGTCCTCTGGCGAAGGACTAAAGCAGGCTTGCGGCTGGACGATAATACTCAAGCCGCACTTGCGCGTTACATGACCGCACGCCTTGGCGCTGCTGCGTCCGTTTGATGAACGTTCGGGGCAACGCCAGTCCCTGACTCGGAGTGACTAGCCACGATGTCGAAAGCTCTGAACGTTGTCGTCCTAGCCGCCGGTATGGGGAAGAGGATGAATTCCCGCACCCCCAAAGTCTTGCACGAGCTCGCGGGTAAGTCGTTGCTCGGTCACGTACTGGATGCAGCGCGTAAACTGATTCCGAGCCGTATCTGTGTCGTTTACGGCCATGGTGGCGACGCGGTTCCACGAGCACTGAGGGCACCGGATATCGCCTTCGCGCTTCAGGAGCCTCAACTCGGGACCGGGCATGCAGTTCAGCAGGCATTGCCGCACCTCGACGCAAACGCCCCCACGCTCGTCCTCTATGGCGATGTACCGTTGGTTCGCACAGAAACCCTGTCGGCACTTATCGAGGCAAGCGGCAGTGCGATGGGGGTCCTCACGGTGACGCTC
>JBIKKL010000540.1:0-3761 GCA_044360365.1 Burkholderiales bacterium
CGACAGGTTGGATACCGACGGGCGAGACTTCATCAATCTGCGCGGACAAGCGCTGCCTTTCGTGGAACTGCATCAGTTGTTCGACGTGGGGGGGGTGCGCAGTTCTCGCGAAAACGTGCTGGTCGTCCGCAGCGCTGGTCGGCGGATCGGGCTCGTCGTGGACAACCTGATCGGCGAAGCACAGACCGTCATCAAGCCCCTGGGCGCGTGGTTCCGCGAGGTCAAGGGCATCGGCGGCTCCACGATACTGAGCGACGGCAGGGTGGCATTGATCCTGGATGTGCCCGGTTTGCTCGATCACGTACACCGGCAGCAGACACGGCGGGATGCATTGAAAACTGCAGCATGAGTTCGCACTGCCCCAGCCGCCGACAGGCCGCTCGGGTTTTATCGAAAGGGATCTGACGATGAGTACGAAGGCAAGGACCGCAGTCAAGAGCAAAGGCAGCAAGGCGACGGCGAAGAAGTCCGTGACCGCGAAGCGTGCTTCGACCGCGAAAACCACGACGAAGAAGGCAGCACCCCTCAAGCAGATTGCCCGCGATGGTACGGGCAAGCTAGCCCTGGCCGCGATCTATAGTACGCAGCCCGTTGCCGAGTTGGCCGCGGACGGCAGGGTGCTCTGCGCATCGGATGCCTACCTCGCCATGTTCGGCTACGCACGCAGCGAGCTCCTCGGACAGCATCAGGGCGCATTGTTCGGTGCGGCCGACCGCGAGAGCCTGGAATACCGTCAACTGTGGGAGAAGCTCGGTCGAGGCGAATCCGATGTGCGCGAAGGTCGGCGGATCGCGAAGTCCGGCGACGAACTCTGGTGCCTATCGAACTGCACCCCGCTGCTCGATGCGCGAGGCCGGGTGACGGGCATCATCGAGTGCGTGACCGATCTCACCGCCCGGCATGCCGAGATGCAAGAACTCAAGGCCGAGCTGAAGGTGCGGGTCGACATCATGAACATGACCAGCATCGTCTCCGAGGCGGATCTCAAGGGCGACATCGTCACGATCAACGACAAGTATTGCGAGATCTCGCAGTACACGAAGGAAGAGCTGATCGGCCAGCCTCACAGCATCACCCGCCACCCCGACATGCCGAAGGAAGTGTTCAAGCAGGTGTGGTCGACGATCGGTCGCGGCGGCATGTTCCGCGGTGTCATCAAGAACCGCGCCAAGGACGGCACGCCCTACTATGTCGATGCGGTGATCGCGCCCTTCCTCGGCAAGAACGGCAAGCCACGCAAGTACCTCGGCGTGCGCTACGACATCACGGCCGCGGAGATCGAGCGCCAGGAAGCCAGGGGCATGGTGGACGCGATCAACAACTCCTTCGCGACCATCGAGTTCGACATGAAGGGCAACGTTTTGAAGGCGAACGATGCGTTTCTCGCCACCATGGGCTACGCACTTGAAGAAATTCAAGGCAAGCACCACTCGATGTTCGTCCAGCCGAGCTACATGCAAAGTGCGGCCTACCGGGAGTTCTGGGATCGACTCGGCCGCGGCGAGTCCGACGCAGCCGAGTACAAGCGCATCGGCAAAGGTGGCAGGGAGCTATGGCTGCAAGCGTCGTACATCGCGGTGAAGGACGAGATGGGTCGCCCGTTCAAGGTCGTGAAGTACGCGCGAGACATCACCGCTCAGAAGATGCAGGCGGCCGACTTCGAAGGGCAGATGGCCGCGATCGGTGCGGTCCAGGCGGTGATCGAGTTCGATCTCGATGGGCGCATCCTCAAGGCAAACGACAACTTTGCGCAGGTCATGGGCTACGCCTTCGACGAGGTACGCGGGCAGCACCACCGGATGTTCGTCGACAAGGAGCATGCCGCGAGTCCGGAGTACCGAACGTTCTGGGACAAGCTCAAGCGCGGCGAACACGACGCCGGCCGGTACAAGCGCATCGCCAAAGGCGGTCGGGAAGTCTGGATCCAGTCGTCCTACAACCCCATCCTCGACGCCGACGGCAAGCCGTTCAAGATCGTGAAGTACGCCACCGACATCACGGAACGCGTGCACGAGGAACAGGAAGCGCAGGCGGCGGTCGACGATGTCGTGCGGGTGGTGTCCGCGCTTGCGCGTGGTGAGCTGAGCGAGTCGATCACGCGGCAGTACTCCGCCAGGTTCGAAAAGATGAAGGATGCCTGCAATACGACCGTCGAAGCGCTTCGCAGCACCATCAGCGAAGTTCGCAGTGCGGTGCAGACGTTGTCTTCGGCTTCGGAGCAGGTGAGTTCGACCGCGCAGATGCTCTCGCAAGCAGCAAGCGAGCAGGCGTCGAGCGTCGAGGAAACCAGCGCTTCGCTGGAGCAGATGACGGCGTCGATCTCACAGAACACGGAGAACGCAAAGGTTACCGATGGCATGGCCGGCAAGGCGTCGACCGAGGCCGCCGAAGGGGGCGATGCCGTCGCACAGACGGTCACGGCGATGAAGCAGATCGCCAAGAAGATCAGCATCATCGACGACATCGCCTACCAGACGAATCTGCTGGCGCTCAATGCCGCGATCGAGGCGGCGCGCGCCGGACAGCACGGCAAGGGCTTCGCGGTCGTTGCTGCCGAGGTTCGAAAGCTCGCTGAGCGCAGCCAGATTGCCGCCCAGGAGATCGGGACGGTCGCGGGCAGCAGCGTGGAACTCGCGGAGAAGGCGGGCAAGCTGCTCGAGTCCATCGTGCCGAACATCAAAAAGACCTCCGATCTTGTTCAGGAAATCACCGCGGCGTCGGAGGAGCAGTCCACCGGGGTGAGCCAGATCAACGGCGCGGTCACGCAGCTCAGCAAGGCAACCCAAACGAACGCTGCGTCCTCGGAGGAGTTGGCTGCAACGGCCGAAGAGATGCTTGGGCAGGTCCAGCAGCTAGAACGCGCGGTGGCCTTCTTCAAGCTGGCGATCGACGACGGGGTCGAGGCGAGCGTCGTGCCGTTCCGGGCCGTGGCAGGGGGCAAGCCGAGGGTCCGGGCCGAACGAAGCCTTGGATCGGCCAACGATCCCGACGCGGCCCATTTCGTCCGCTACTGATGGAGATCGCATGAGCAGCCTGAATACAGCGACACCCCTCGTTCATGCCTCCGAGCCCGCGCGTGGGGCCGAGGACGAAGCCAATCAGGATCGTCACCAGTATCTCACGTTCCTGATCGGCAAGGAGAGCTACGCCATCGGCATTCTTCGGATCAAGGAGATCCTCGAGTATGCCGAGTTGACGGTGGTCCCGATGATGCCCCGCTGCGTGCGCGGCGTGATCAACCTGCGCGGTGCGGTCGTGCCCGTGCTCGACCTGGCCTCTCGGTTCGGCGGGGCGCAGGCGGTGCCGTCGCGACGCACTTGCATCGTCATCGTCGAGATCCAGGCGGGCGGCGAGGCGACCCAGGATCTCGGGGTGATCGTCGACGCAGTCAACGAAGTGGTCGAGATCCCCGCGAGCGAGATCGAGCCGCCGCCGAGCTTCGGCACCCGCATTCCTGAAACCTTCATCGAAGGCATGGGCAAGGTGGCGGGCAAGTTCGTGATCGTGCTCAATGTGGACCGCGTGCTCTCGGCGGACGACATCGTCGGCCTGGCCGGCGTGCCTTCGCCGGAGCTCGCTGCATGAGCTCCTTCCGGAGCGAAGCATCCCGATTCGGCAGCACGGACTGCCGCAACCTCGTAGCGCGAACGACACGATGGACATCGTAATCACCGATCAGGAGTTCGATCGCTTCCAGCGCTTCATCTACGAAGCGGCAGGCATCAAGCTCACTAGCGCCAAGAAGGCCCTGGTGAGCAGTC
>JBIKKL010000541.1:0-3757 GCA_044360365.1 Burkholderiales bacterium
GCCCCAGATCGTTCCCACCTTGCCGAAGAGCTTGAACTGATCGCTCAACGGGATGTGCCCGACCAGGCTCAAATTCAGACCCTGCGCCCGAATATCGCCGCCGTTGCGATCGGCTTCGCCGAGGTAGACATAGCCGAGTTCCACACCGAAGTACTGGTTGACCTGTCCGCCGGTGAAGAGCTTGGCGCCTGTGGCACGATCGTCGCAAAAGAGCAGGCAGCTGTCCTGCTCGTAATCGGAACGGCCGATCGCACCGCCCACGTATCCGTATGAGGTGTAGGGCAGCCACGATTGTGACCCTGTCCCGCGCATGCCGGTGTCCGCGGCGAAGGCGCCGGTCGTCGCCGACGTGGCAAGCACCGCCAGACCGGTCCACATGAATTTGCGAAGTTGCATCGAAAGATTCTCCATGGTTGAGCGCAACGAGCGACGAAGACGCGCGCACGTCGGGCGTGACCCGGGATAACGCAACCCACATGCCCCGTCCTGGTGCCCGCGCACCAGGATCGATCGGAAACCTTGTCCGGATTCCTTGCCGTTCTTCCCGTTGCGCGTCCGGCGCGAAGCTTGTAGATTGCCCCGCACGCGAGCTGCAACCCGGATCGGGAGAAGCCCCCAGGTCAGATGCAGTGCGCGCATCGCGTCACGAACGCTCGAAGACCATGATCCAAGTCATTTGCCTCACCGGCGGCATCGCTTCCGGAAAATCCACGGCCGCGCGCTTCCTCGGGGAACTGGGCGCTTGCGTCATCGATGCCGATCGGCTCGGGCACCGCGCGTACGAGCCGGGTTCGCCCGCCCACGCCCAGGTGGTCGCCGCCTTCGGGCCCGAAGTCCTGTGCGCGGATGGCCAGATCGACCGCAAGACGCTCGGCTCGAAGGTGTTCGGCAAGCCGGAAGCACTCAAACGCCTGACGGACATCGTTTGGCCGGCCATTCGATCGCTCGCCGAGGAGGAGATCGCACGAGCCCGGGCAGAGAACGATGCGCGCATCGTCGTCCTCGAAGCCGCCGTGCTGTTCGAAGCGGGCTGGGACGATCTGGGCGACGAAGTGTGGGTCAACGTGATCGATCGCGAGAATGCGATTTCCCGTGCGACGGCTCGCGACAACGTGCCGCGCGAAGCCATCGAGCGGCGCCTCGACGCCCAGCTCTCCAACGCGGAGCGCATTGCGCGAGCGGACGTCGTCATCGACAACAATGGTTCGGTCGACGACATGCTCGAGCAGTTGCGCCGGAACTGGGCTCGAATCACGAGTTGATCGCGTCGCGGGGTCCGAGAATTAAAATCCTGTCACGACGCCGCCACGACCCCCAGCGAAAATCGTTGCCTTCCCGTTCAAAGCGAGCCCGATGAAACGAGCTTCCGATTTCAGACTTGCAGCCGCGCTTGCAGTCGCTGTCCTCGCGCCCGCCGCGCAAGCAGCCGAGAGCTACCCCAACCGGCCGATCCGTTTCATCGTGCCGTTCCCGCCCGGGGGCGGGAACGACATCGTCGGCCGCATCGTCGCAACGAAACTCGCCGAGCAGCTGCGTCAGCAGGTCGTCGTCGACAACCGAGGCGGCGCCGGCGGGATCATCGGTACGCAGATCACGGCCACTGCACCGCCCGACGGCCATACGATGCTCGTCAACAACATCAGCCTCGCGGTCAACCAGACGCTCTATGCCAAGCTCCCCTACGACGTGCGCAAGGATCTCGGGCCGGTCTCGCTGCTGGGTCGCCAACCGAACGTGGTCGTCGTCTATCCGGGCGCGCCGGCCAGGACGATGCGAGAACTCATCGAACTCGCGCGAGCGAAATCCAACCAGATACAGTACGGCTCGGGTGGTGTCGGCACGGCATCGCACCTCGCCACGGAAATGCTTCAGCTTGCCACGGGCGTCAGCATGGTCCACGTGCCGTATAAGGGACTCGGCCCCGCACTCACCGACCTGATGGCCGGGCGCATACAGATCATCATCTCCACACTCGCCTCGGCGCTGCCCCAGATCAATGCAGGCAAACTGCGCCCGCTGGCCGTAACCACCGCTCAACGCTCGTCATTCTTTCCGAGCGTGCCCACCATGGACGAAGCCGGCATCAGGGATTACGAATTCAGCACCTGGTACGGATTGCTGGTTCCCGCCGGAACCCCGAAGTCGATTGTGGAGCGGCTGAATCAGGAAACGCGCAACGCCGTCGAGTCGACCGTCTTGAAGGAACAGTTCGCCCGCCAGGGGCTGGAAGCAGCCGCCTCGGGTGCGAACGAGTTCGGTCGGTTTCTGAACAATGAAGTCGCCAAGTGGGCCAAGGTCATCAAGGCTTCGGGCGCAACGGCACAGTAGATGTCACGGACGACGACTCGGCGCCACGTCGATGCGAGTCCCTCCTGCCGCGCACTCGCATGAACAGGCACGCATCCGTTGCCCCGCTGTTTGGGCGCCCCTTCTACTTTCTGCGGCACGGCGAAACCGAATACAACGCACAGGGACGCATCGCCGGCTCGTACGAAACGATGTTGACCGAACGCGGTCATGAGCAAGCGCGCTTCGCTGCCGCGTTACTGGCGAAGACGACAATCACCCACCTCTACACGAGCCCGATGAAGCGGGCACTCGATACGGCCCGTTACGTTGCTGATGCCGTCGGCTTGCCGATCCGGGCGATTGCAGACATCACAGAACGCCACTGGGGAAGCCTCGAAGGACAATCGCGCAGCGCCCGACAGCCGGGTGTCACACCCGCCGATGCCGAAACGCTCGATGCATTCACGCAGCGCGTGCTGAGGGGATTCGCCGAAGTGCGGGGAGATGCTCCCCTCGTCGTAGCGCACTCGGGCGTCTTTCGCGTGCTGTGTCGAACGCTAGTGTCCTGAGTCGGATATTCGTTGACACGCTGCCGGACGCGATCGCAACTGTTTCAGCGACAAAAGTGTCGAAATCGGCGCCAGACGCGAAGGAAACCACAGCCAGGTTGAACACCTGGCGAGGATTTCCGCCAAAGTATGGTGTCGATTCTCGGCGCTTTTGTTCAGCGAATTTCCGACTCAGGACACTAGGCATCGTCGAACAGGAACGGCCGATCACGAACGCCCTGCCGTTGTACTTCGAACCGATGGACACGGGCTGGCGCATGGCGCCGCTCGGCCTCGTGCGCTGAAGTCATACGGCGATCACCGTGCCGCGCCGGAACACCCTCGCCGCACGGTCCGATTTCGCAAGATCGAAACGTCGATCCCGGCCTGCACCGGAAAGCGCAGCGCTCAGGAGGCAGTTCGCCCCCTGGTGCGGCGACCGAGTGCGGCGAACACAGCGATTCCGCAGAGCATGAGCGCCGCCGCCGTGGGCTCCGGAACCTGGGTGGCAATGAAATCGAGCTTCTGGTTCTGTCCGCTGGTAAAGGCGTAGTTGTCGACGAAAAAGTCGTAACCGATGCCGGAGAACTGCACATCGTACGTTCCACTGGCGAGCACCAGCGCGTAGCCTCCGCTGTCGTATGTGGCAGTCGATGCAAGGACCTGGGTGCGTGCCGAATCAAACACGTTCACCGTCATCGACCCCAGGCCTTCGCCGATGCTGTAGAAATCATCGGCGATGAGGGCATCTGTAAAAGCCACGCCTGTGAGGAACGGATTTCCGCTACGCCGGCCCAGATCCTGGGTGACGACGAGCGGCCCGAGGTTCGGACCGTCGCTTTCCTTCACCGAAATGCCGATCTCGCGCAGGTTCGAATTGATGAGTGCGTCGCGATGTCCCGGCGGGTTCTGGATGCCGT
>JBIKKL010000062.1:0-13332 GCA_044360365.1 Burkholderiales bacterium
CAGTGCGGCGACCATCTGCAGCCGCGTGAAGTAGATGAATGTCGACATCACGGCCAGGATCAGCACGTAGCCGCAAATCCCCAGCAGGAACGGCGAACGAAACACGGCGCGAAACCCCTCCCAGGCACTGCCGCCGATCACGTTCGCTTCGTCGTCCTCGCGTGTCGCGGGCGATTGGGACACATCGGCATGCATGCGCATGAGCAGCCATGCTGCGCCGAGCGCCAGCACCAGAAACCCTGCAGCGATCGGCAACAGCATCGGCGTACCGAGCGGTTTGGCCAGCACGCTCGCGAGCCAGGGGCCGAAGATCGCACCGAGCGTCCCGCCGACCGCAACGATGCCGAACAACCGCTTGCTCTGTTCGTGCGTGAATCGGTCCGACATCACGGCCCAGAACAGCATCGTCGCGAACAGATTGAAGACACTGAACCAGACGTAGAAGACCTGGCCGCTTTGCTGACCGACGTGACTCGGGGCGAACACGAGCAAGACATAGAACCCGATCAGACCCGCCGCGAAGAACAGATACGTCGCGGTGACGAACGCCATGCGCCGGAATCGACTCACGAGCAGGCCGAAGAGCGGATTGACCGCCAGCGTGACGACGACCGTACCGATGAAAAGCCACCGGATCGACTCGATGCCGCGCTGCATGCCGAGCGCCTCACGCGCGGGCCGCAAGAGCATCAGCGCGGTCAGTACACAGAAGAAGAACAGGCCGGCGGTCAGGGTCGCAGCGAGTTCATCGCGCCGAACGTTGGTGAACTTCTGGAGCAGGTGCCTGGTCAAGTTCGCCCTCGCCTTTGGTGACTATCGGGCCGATTGGCCGGTTCGCCGACACACTCACCCGTACGTCGGATTCTGCCCGACTTTCGCGCTGCTGCGACACAATCCGAAGGCAATTGCCGGTGTGATGAACCCAAAGCGGCCAGCGGTTGCTAGTGTCCTGAGTCGGAGATTCGTTGACATTTTGCCGAACGGTATTGCTACTGCCTCAGCGACAAAAGCGTCGAAATCGTCGTCAGACGCGAAGGAAACCGCAGCCAGGTTGGACACCTGGCGAGGATTTTCGACAAAGTATGGCGTCGATTCTCGGCGCTTTTGTTCAGCGAATTTCTGACTCAGGACACTAGGATCAACCCACCGCTTCGATCAGCGCAAGAGCGATTTCATGCGGGCAACCGCCGATGCCGGACTCGTCAACACCTTGCACGTCGGCGTCGAGGCAATCCGCGCAGCCGCGCTCGCCATGGAAAACTGACTCAGCAGCACGGCGTCGCAATCCATCAGCTGCGCCGCCGCCTCGGCGATGAGCCGATCGTGCTCGTCACCGCGGCCGGCCTGCAGTTCGGCCATTGCATTCGCGACGGCACGCGTGCGAACGTCGAGGCGCATGCCCTTCGCCTTGGCAAGCGATTCGAGTTCGACCACGAAATTGGGGATGCTCGGTTCGAACGTGGCGAGCACACCGAGGCGCGTCCCTGCTTCGAGCGCTTCGTCGAGCATCGCTTCGTTCGGCTTCAGCACCGGTACGTCGACCGCATCGCGCGCAGCTTCGATGGCCGTGCCGAACGCCGAACACGTGAACATGATGCCGTCCGCCCCCGCCTTGCGTACGTACTTCGCCAACGTCACGAACCGGTCGATGACCCGCGCCGTAATGCCCCCTTCGCGCACCAGGTCGGGGGCGAGCGAGTCGTCGAGCAGATTAGTGGCGAGCGCGTCGGGCCACATCTGCTTGAACGCGGTATTGATCGGTTCGACCGCAAGGGGCGTGGCGTGGATGAGGGCAATGCGGGGGGTATCCAAGAAGGTCTCCTGCGAAACGATGGACGTCGTGCGATGTGTCTGCTCAGGTACCGAAGCGGCGCTTGAGTTCGGCCACTTGTTCGGGCGTGAGCGTTCGAATGCGACGGCCCTGCAAGAGCAGATGCAGCCGGGCCGTGGCTTCGAGTTCCTCCACCGCATCGCCGGCCGCCGCGAGATCGTTGCCCGCCACCACCGGGCCGTGGTTCGCCAACAGCATCGCGTGATGGCGACCCGCCCGCGCACGCACGGCATCGGCCAAGCCGAGATCACCCGGGGGATAGTACGGTACCAGCGGCAACGTGCCGATCCGCATGATGTAGTAAGCGGTCATCGGCGGCAACACATCGTCTGGGTCGATGTCCTCCAGCAACGACACGGCCACCGAGTGCGTTGCATGCAAGTGGATCACTGCACCGCTGGTCGGGCGCTCGCGGTACATCGCCAGATGCAGAAACTGTTCCTTCGTCGGCGCATCCCCGCTCATGTGCCTGCCATCGGCGTCGAGCTTGGACAACCGCGCCGGATCGAGCATGCCGAGCGTGGAGCCGGTCGGCGTCATGAGAAATCCGTCGACGCAGCGCACGCTGATGTTGCCGGTGCTGCCGTGCGTGAAGCCGCGATCGTAGAGGGACTTCGCCGTCGCGCAGATGCGCTCGCGCAGTGTGCTTTCGTTCATTTGTCGAGCAGTCCGAAACTCTTGGTGAAGAAATCCTCGGTGCCGAAATTGCCCGACTTGAGCGCGAGGAGAAGCGGAATGCGGCCTTCGGCAAAGGTCCACGGCACACCGGGGTCGATCTGCGGGCCGATGCGCAACATGCCGACCCCAAGTTCCTGGACGACGGCGCCTGACGTTTCACCCCCGGCAACGATCAACTGCCGCACGCCGCATTCAACCAGGCCCCGCGCGATGGCAGCCAGACCTCGTTCGACGATTGCGCCGGCTTCGCTGCCGCCCAGGCGGCTCTGGATTTCGCGCACCCGCTCCGGCGCGGAAGTGCTGTAGATCAGTACCGGGCCATCGACCAGGCGCGGCTTCGCCCACGCCAATGCCCGTTCGATTTCGCCATCTCCGTGCATCAGGGCGAGCGGATCGATTACGAACGCTGCACCGCCTCTCGCAATGAAATCGGCCACCTGCGCATTGGTGGCGACGGAGCAGCTGCCCGAGACGATCGCGCGCAGCCCCGGACAGTCCGGCAACCGATTCGCCTGCCCGACTCGGGCGAGTTCGAAGTTGCCGCTCAGACCGATGGCCACCCCTGAACCTGCGGTGATCATAGGCATCCCGCGCAAGGCAGGCCCCAGCTTGCGCAGATCTTCGTCGTCGATCGCATCGACGACGGCCATGCGCACGCCCTGCGACCGCAGCTCGTCGATGCGTCGGCGAATCGCATCCTCGCCGCGGGCGACGACATCGTAGGCGATGAGGCCGACCTTCGACGCAGTCTGCGCCTGCAGCACGCGCACGAGATTCGCATCGCGCATCGGCGTGAGCGGATGATCCCGCATGCCCGAATCGCTCAGGAGCTGATCGCCGACGAACAGATGCCCCTTGAAGATCGTGCGCCCATTCTCGGGAAAGGCAGGACACGCGATGGTGAAGTCGCAGCCCAGCGCGTTCATCAGCGCGTCGGTTACCGGGCCGATGTTCCCGCGCGGCGTCGAGTCGAACGTCGAGCAATACTTGAAGTAGATCTGCTCGGCGCCCCGAGCCCGCAGCCACGCCAAAGCGTCAAGCGACTGTGCGACGGCCTCGTCGGGCGGGTTCGTCCGCGACTTCAGCGCGACGACCACGGCATCGGCATCCACTCGCACATTCGACGCCGGCACGCCGATCGTCTGCACGGTGCGCAGCCCACTGCGCACCAGGTTGTTGGCGAGATCGGTGGCGCCGGTGAAGTCGTCGGCGATGGCGCCGAGACGGATCCGGGATCCAGAGTTCGTCACAGTCGCCGTCACAACGATCTCGACGCTACTTCGGCTCGCCGTTCGCGTATAGCTTCAGCGCTGCATACATCACACTGAACGTCGGCGTCGGCACGCCGAGCTGCTTGCCGAGCTCGACCACCTTGCCGCCGAGCCACGGCAGTTCGAGACGATTGCCGCGCAGCAGATCGATGGCCATCGAGGGCATCATCGTCGCCGGAAAATTGCGCGTGGCCTTCTCGACGCGGGCCTGCATCTCGGGATGCAGCTTGATGCCCAGGGCGCGCCCGCACGCGATCACCTCGGCGAAGGCAGCGCTGAAGAGATCCATGATGTCCGGATCGGAGGTCAACTTGCCGAACGGCTGACGTACGAGAGCCACCACCGAACTATTGACCGCAAGCAGCACGAACTTTTCCCACAGTGCCACCTGAATCGCGTCGGTGAGCTGGACGTCGAAGCCAGCCTGCTTGCACAACTCCAGGAACGCTGTCCCGCGCTCGCTCGTTCGGCCGTCGAGCTCGCCGAAGACGATCTTCATGAAGGTGCCCGTCTGCGCGATGACGCCGGGCTCCTGGATCGTCGCGCTGATCTGCGCCACACCGCCCATCACGGCGTTCTTGCCGAGGATGGGGATCAGGCGCTCGGCCGCATCGATGCCGTTCTGCAGCGGAATGACTGCCGTATTCGGCCCGATCAGAGGCTTTAGGGTCATGCCTGCGGTCTCGACATCCCAAAGCTTCACGCAGAACAGGACGAAGTCGACGACACCGATGTCGGCGGGATTGTCCGTGGCCTGGCACGGCTGGATGTGGACGTCGCCGCGCGGGCTGACGACCTTGAGGCCGTTGGCCTTCATGGCCGCAAGATGTGCGCCGCGCGCGACGAAAGTGACGTCCGCGCCTGCTTTGGCGAGGGCTGCGCCGAATGCGCCGCCGACGCCGCCGGTACCGATAACTGCGATCCGCATGGGGGGTCTCCGCGATGCCGGTCGGGTGACCGGCGATGGTCTCGTTTCAATCGCAGCGGCGAGGTCTGCGGGCCAAACGCACCCGTGACGCCGCCTGCTGCTGGTGGGCCCAAAGGATAGGTCATGCCGCGACGCTTGGGCAATCGCGGAAAGGCCGGAATTGCTACAGGCCCGGAAGCGGATGCCGTAACCTTCTGCGTCATGAGCCGCGTCATCCGCATCGCATTGCTGCTGTTCGTGCTGGCGACCGTGGTCCAGTGGGCCTGGATCGAACGCAAACGCGTCACGGATTGGAACCATCCGCTGCGCGTCGTGGTGTATCCGATCGACGCCGACGCAACGGAACGATCGAGCGCCTATCTTGCCGGGCTGAAACGAAGCGTCCTGGTCGAGATCGAGGATTTCCTGGCCGAGGAAGCTCAACGCCATGGCCTGAAGCTCGCTCGCCCCGTGGAGATGTATCTCGGCCCAAGAGTGCACAAACAGCCGCCCGACATTCCGAAGCAGAGCGGCGTTCTGGCGTCGCTCTCGTGGAGCCTGCGCATGCGCTTCTGGGCGTGGCGGCACGACGACTATCCCGGCCCCAAACCGCATGTGCGTCTCTTCGTCGTCTACCACGATCCGACGCGCTCACCTCGCCTTGCGCATTCGACCGGACTCGCCAAAGGCATGATCGGCGTCGTACGGGTGTTCGCGGCGAAATCGCAGGAGCGCGTCAACAACGTGATCATCGCGCACGAGCTGCTGCACACGTTCGGCGCCACCGACAAGTACGATTACGGGACCAACATGCCGCGCTTTCCAGAAGGCTACGCCGATCCCGGCGCGAACCCGCGATTTCCGCAACGGCACGCCGAAATCATGGCCGGGCGGCGGCCGCTGTCGACGTTCGAAGCCGAGATTCCAACGGGCCTGGACCAGACGCTGATCGGCGCCGGCACGGCAGCGGAGATTCACTGGCGCTGACGCCGAAGCTCCGGTGACGCGGCATCGAGCGTCTGCCTTTCCGCCCGGAACGGCGCATTCTATGTTTGAATTCGACATGCTGCCCGGACGCTGTACGGGCGCCACGAGTCAGTGAGGAGGAGTCACCCATGAACGCCGCTCAAACGAGCTACGACCCCCAGCGCTTCAACCGCTATTCGTTCATCAAGGTCACGCCGATGTCGACGACCATCGGCGCACAAGTCGAGTGCGACGACATCGCCGCGTTGTCCCCGGCCGCCATCGCCGAAGTGCATCAGGCCTGGCTCGATCACCTGGTGCTGCTGTTCCGCAATCGCGAATTGAGCGACGAGGAGTTGCTTCGGGTCGGGCAATACTTCGGTCCGCTCGAACCGTCCCCGGTCACGGCCGTCGAGCAGGACGCCACGCGCCCGAATCCTTACATCAGCATCATCTCCAACGTGAAAGTGGACGGGAAGTCGATCGGCAGCCTCGGCAACGACGAAGCCATCTGGCACAGCGACATGTCGAACATCCCCGTACCGCCGGCGGCCAGCCTCCTGACCTCGCACGAGATCCCCACGAGCGGCGGCGGCGAAACCGGCTTCATCAACATGTATCACGCGCTCGATTCGCTGCCGAAGGCACTGCGTGCGCAGATCGAGGGGCGGACGATCTACCACGATGGCAGCAGGAACAGCGCGGGCGTGCGTCGTCGGCATGCCGTTTCGACCAGTCATCCGGTCATCCACACCCACCCGGAAACCGGGCGCAATGCGCTCTACCTCGGTCGACGGCGCGACGCCGCGATCGACGGCTTGCCGCCGGCAGAGTCCGAGGCGCTGCTCGACGCCCTCTGGGCGCACACGGCGGCGCTTCCCGCCTGGCACCACGATTGGGCCGTCGGCGATACGCTGGTGTGGGACAACCGCTGCACCATCCATCACCGCAATGCGTTCGATGCACAGGCGCGCCGCATCATGCATCGCACCCAGACGAAGGGCTCGGCCCCCGCATTGGTTCGACGCGACGCCGACCGGCATCCCCGGGCCGTCACCGCGTAGCGCAAGCAGGACCTTTGCATCGGCAGTCCCACCGATTAGCCGCATCCTCGATTACAGGAAACGCGCCATGATTCATCTGAAAGACGGCATCGAAGTACTCGACAATCTTCAAGCCGTGAATTCCCCCGGCAGCGGCATCGAACACTGGGGTTCTTCGTACTTCGGCCCGCGCTACAGCAGTGCGGAAGTCGCGCGCGAGCCGCACGCACTGATGACGCAGATGGCAGCGAACGAAACCATCCTGCCCCACTTCCATGGCGTCATCCAGTTCCAGCTCTTTCCCGCAGGCTCGGGCATGATGGGCAAGACCGAAGTCCGGCCCTTGATGCTGCAGTACAAGGATCGGCACACGGCCTACGGCCCCCTGGTCGCAGGTGCGCACGGCTGCACGTTCATCGCCTTGCGCAACCGCATCGGCGACTCCGCCCCGGTCTATCTCAGCAAGCCCGGCTACAAGGAGAAGCTCAAACCCAGCAAGCGTCGCAACTGGATCTCCTCGCACATTCCGCTATCGACGCGGCCGGTGCTTCAGCACCGCAAGGACGTCGCATGGGAACACATCTACGATCCGGAAAAAATCACCGACGAGATGTCGGCCCAGGTCGTGCGCCTGGGCGCAGGCATGACGGCCCTCGGGCCGGATCCCAGGAAAGGCGCCGGCTATTACGTGTTCGTCGCCAACGGCGAATTGGAAGCGCAGGGGCGCACACTCCCCACGCTGTCCATGGTCTACGTCGATCCGAGCGAAGACGGTTTCGAGATCAAGGCCGGCCCGCACGGGGTCGAGGCACTCGTGATGGTCTTTCCGTTCGACGACGACTGACGCAACTCACCCCCGACGCCAGGCAGGTTGACAAGCGCCGCACCCACGATGGGGTGCGGCAGCAGCAATCTGCGCCTCCGATTGGAAAAGGAACTCGCATGCCGATGCCCACCTCACCCCTCTTTCGCGCTTTCGTCCTGGCAGGCGTGAGCGCCGTCGCTGCGACAGAGGCTGTCGCGCAGTCGACATCGTATCCCTCCAAACCGCCGCGGATCCTGGTCGGCTTCGTGCCGGGCGGCTTCACCGACCTCGCGGGACGTCTGATCGCTCAAGGGCTCTCGGAGACATTCGGCGTGCAATTCGTCGTCGACAATCGGCCAGGCGCGAACGGTGCCATCGCCGCAGAACTCACCGCCCGTGCGGCACCTGACGGCTACACGTTTTACGTGGCCTCCCCGGGTCATACGACCAATCCCATCCTGCAGCCGAAAACCCGCTACGACCCGGTCAGGGACTTCACGCCCCTCACGTTGTTCGCGGACATTCCGAACATTCTGGTGGTGAATCCGACCGTTCCTGCAAGGAGCCTGAAGGAACTGCTCGCATTGGCCCGCAAGACGAGCCTCACGCAGGCCTCGTCAGGGATCGGCTCACCGGGCCATCTCGTCGGCGAACTGCTGCAGATCGAAACGAAGGTGAAGTTCGTCCACGTGCCCTACAAGGGATCCGGCGCGGCCATGACGGATCTGCTCACCGGTCAGGTCGACCTCTCGTTCCCGACAACAGCGGCAGCATTGCCGCACGTAAAGACACGCAGGCTGCGCCCGCTGGGTATCTCCAGCAGCAAACGATCGCAAACCTATCCGGACGTGCCCACGATTGCAGAAGCCGGCGTACCGGGCTTCGAAGTGATGGGCTGGTACGGCGTGCTCGGGCCGCCGCGCATGCCGAAGGAGATCACCGACAAGCTCAGCACGGAAATCGCCAAGCTCGCTCGCGGCGGGGAGATTCGGTCGCGGCTGATCGCGGCAGGCTCGGAGCCCGTGGGCAGCACGGCGGACGAGTTCGCAACATTCATCGCGTCCGAGTACGAGAAGTGGACGCGCGTGATCAAGGCGGGCAATTTCGGCAAGTAGCTCGGTGAGGGGCGCCGCCCAACGATGCCTTTACGCCGAGCGCGTCGCGAGCTGGATCGGATCCTCCCGGCCGCCTTTGCCGCCTGGGGCAATGTGCGGATACGGATAGAGCATATTGAGTGCCACGCTGCGGTTCGCGGTCTGCACGATACGTACGTGTTCGCGCCGCAGTTCACGTGCATGCCGGCAACCACACGAATGCGCGATCATGTCGATCTCGGTGTTCATGTTGCGGCAGTAGTTCGCCACCCGCAGGTACTTCTCCTCGACGACGAGCCCGCGCTGCAAACGCTTGTTGTGCGTGGTCACGCCGGTCGGACACGTGTTCTGGTGGCAGCGCATCGCCTGTATGCACCCGAGCGAGAACATGAAGCCACGCGCGGTATTGATGAAATCTGCGCCGGCGCACAAGGCCCACGCCGCGCTGGCCGACGTGACGAGTTTGCCCGAGGCGACGACACGCACGCGCTGCTTGAGATCCGCCTGCAAGAGCGAATCGACCACGCGCGGCAGGGCTTCGGCGATGGGCAGACTCATGTGGTCGGCGAGCGTTTGTGGTGCCGCGCCGCTGCCGCCTTCGCCGCCGTCGATGACGAGAAAATCGGGCGCATAGGCCAACCCGCGTCGCAATACCGATTCGCACAGATCGTTGATGAACTCCCAGCCGCCGATGGCCGTCTTCACGCCGACCGGCCGGCCGGTGACTTCGCGCAGGAAGATGATCTTGTCGAGCAGTTCATCCATCGACGCGATGTCGAGGTGCCGGTTCGGGCTGATGGAATCGACGCCGACGGGAATGCCGCGGATGCGGGCGATCTCTTCGGTGACCTTGCCTGCGGGCAGTACACCACCCTTTCCCGGTTTCGCCCCCTGCGAGAGCTTGATTTCGAAGGCCTTCACGACCTTGCCCAGTTCGCGGGCCCGTTCGGCCGAGAGATTGCCCTCGTGATCGCGGATACCGTACTTCGCGGTACCGATCTGCATGATGATGTCGCAGCCGCCTTCCAGGTGATAGGGGGACAGGCCGCCCTCCCCGGTGTCCATCCAGCAGCCCGCCTCCGCTGCGCCGCGGGACAGCGAACGCACCGCGGGCTCCGAGATCGCGCCGAAGCTCATGCCGCTTACATTGACGATCGATCGTGCAATGAAAGGATGCTCGCAATAGCCTTCGCCGATCGCGAGCGGCGGCGTCGGCAGACGATCCTGCTCGAGCACGGGGAACGGTGCGTTGACGAAGATGACGGAGCCGGGCTCGCGCAGATCGTGCGTCGAGCCGAAACCGATGACCCCGCTCTCGTTCTTGGCACCGCGATAGACCCAAGCCCGCGTGGCACGATTGAAAGGCATCTCCTCGCGATCGTTCATGAAGAAGTACTGGCGGAAATACTCGCCCTGCGACTCGAAGAAGTAGCGCAGGCGCCCGATCACCGGATAGTTGCGCAGGACCGAATGCTTCTTCTGCGTGATGTCCTGGACGAAGAAAAACACGAGTACCGCAATGAGCACGAACCCTACGACGGTTCCCAAGCCATAGCCGATGATGCTGGTCATTTCCATGTCGATCCGCCGCCTCCTCGAAGCATGCACGCGCCATAGCAGCGAACGCATCTTACTCCTGTGCGGTTACGGTCATTGGCGCCCTGTCTGTAATCGCGCGGATGCCATGGCGGTTGCGCGCCGTTTTGCTATCCTCGGGGCGATGCGGTGAAGCCTCGTTCCGGGAGGCCTTTGCCGACCTCTCCAAATCCTATCCCCAGGAGGAACCCATGAAGCCCGCAACCCCAATAGGCGATGCCGCCGCCGAGTTCGTCGCCGCCACGCCCACGCGCAAGCACTCTCCCGAAGTCCTCGATGCCGCAAAGATGTGCCTCGTCGACTGGTTCGGGGTCGCCGTCGGCGCGAATCAGGAGCCGGCTGCGCAGTCCGTACGCAAGGTGGCCATGAAGTGGGGCCCCGTGGGCAAGGCGCACATCCTTTGCGGCCCGAAGGTTTCTCCTGCTGCTGCAGCGTTGACAAACGGCACCATGGCCCACTGCATGGACTACGACGACACCCACATGGACGGCGGCGGTCACATCAGCGCCCCGACGTGGGCCGTGACCCTCGCGTTGATGGAAGAACTGGGCAAGAGCGAAGCGGACGCACTCGCCGCCTTTATCACCGGCTTCGAAATGTCGGCACGCATGGGCGCGGGCGGGCTGGGACGCCGGCTGCAGTTCAAGGGCTTCCATCCAAGTTCGGTGTTCGGACGCTACGCCGCTGCGACAGCCGCGTCCGTATTGCTCGGCCTCGACAAGCATCAAGTGGCGAACGCGCTCGGCGTCGCCGGGACAACCGCCGGCGGACTCAACGCGTCGTTCGGCACGATGAGCAAGCCCTTTCACCTCGGAAAAGCGGCCATGGACGGACTGCTTGCAGCCCAGCTTGCCAGTGAAGGGTTCGAAGCAGCAACGACGCTTTTCGACGCGCCGAACGGCCTCGCCGGTACCCTGATCCAGGATGGCTCGGCAACGCTCAAGATCAGCGACTTCACCGCCGGCGAATCGCTGCTTCGCAACGCATACAAGCCGTACGCATGCTGCAAGGCGACGCATGCCTGCGTCGACGGTGCCCGCAAGCTGAGCGCCGAGGTTACCCCGGAGCAGATCGACAGGATCGTGCTGGGGGCCTCGCCCATGACGCTCGCGGTCGCGGCCAAGCCCAATCCGCAGACCCCCCTCGAAGGCAAGTTCAGCGTCGCATATTGCGCTGCCCTCGGGCTCGCGGGCTACCCTGCGGTCGAGGGCGACTTCTCCGACACGCGCCTGCGCGATCCCAAGGTGCGCGCCCTCATCGCCAAGGCACAGGTCGTCGAGCGGCCCGGCACCGAACTCACCGAAGGCTACGTGGAGGTGCTCACGAAGGACGGTCGCACGCTGCGTGCGGACATCCCGCTCGCCCTCGGCAACCCGGGCAATCCCATGAGCTGGACGGGCATGGAGCGCAAGTTCGCCGGCCTGGTGGAGCCGGTGTTGGGCGAGAAGGCGCAATGGCTGTTCGAGAACCTGCGCCGCTTCGAACAGCCGGGTACCCTGGCAAAGGTCATGGCGCTTGTCGCTTCGCGCTGACTTCATCCGGATCGAGCAGTCGGCGCAACCTCGTCTGCGCTGACTGCTCGCACGCGCCACACATCCACATCGAACGGAACCGAAACATGAGCCTACAACGCGTCCACCACATTGTCGTCCGCGTCAAAGATCTCGAACAAGGCATCGCGTCCTACGAAGCCATGGGTCTGAAACTGGACCGTCGCGCCGAAAGCGCAGCCCTTTCCCTGAAGCAGGCCTTCTTCAAGCTCGACGACGGATCCTACATCGAAGTCTGCACGCCGACCGATCCGAGCTCCGCCGTGGGCAAGGCCCTTGAAAGCCGCGGCGAAGGCATCCATTCGATCGTGTTCAAGGTCGAGGAGATCGCCAGGACGGCCGCGGATTTCAAGAGCCGAGGCGTGGCGATGATCGGCGACACGTTCGTGCATCCGAAGTCGACGCACGGCGTGCTGGTTCAGCTGACGGAAAAGGACTGATACGAGATCAGGGTGATGGCCCCGGCCGGGCACGGACCCTCGACCGCGGCGTGGGGGACGGTCTTCGCCACTGTCACCCGGTATTTCGGATCCGAATGCCTTCCACCTCTTCAGCTGCCTCGATCGCCCGCGTCAGCGCCCCCTGCAAAGCCTTCGCCGCGTCGAGGGAGATTTCGACAGCCACCCTTGCGCTCGGCCCCATCGATTCATTGACGAAGTCGATCACGATCGCCTCTTCGAACAGGGCGTGATGCGGTTGATCGTAGGACACGACGGCGTGCGTGAGGGAAAACCAGCCCTTTTCCCCCTTGCCCTCGCCATCGGTCGGGACGATCTCGACGATCGACGTGCACACGAGCGGCGGCTCGCTACTTCGACAGGTGCTTGTCGAAGAAGGCCCATACCTTCTTCCAGCCATCGAGCGCCTGCTCGATGCGATACATCGGGCGATCGTAGTAGAAGAAGCCGTGGCCTGCGCCATCGTACATGTGGAACTCGTACTGCTTGGCGTGCTTCTTCAGCTCCGCCTCGTGCTTGTCCACCTGCTCCGGGGTGGGCGCCCGGTCCTCGCGGCCGAACACACCAAGCATGGGACACGACAGGTTTGCGGTGAACTCGATCGGCGCTTTCGGCTGATTTGCCGTGAGTTCTTCCTGGCTCATCACGACGCGACCGCCCCACAATTCGACCAGTGCGTCGATGCTCTTGGTGTGGCACGCATACAAGAACGCGTGCCGGCCGCCGGAGCAAGAGCCGATTACGCCGACCTTGCCGTTGTGATACGACTGGGCGCGCATCCATTGCACGGCGGCTTCGGTGTCGCCGATGACCTGGGCGTCCGGGATGCCGCCCGATGCGCGGACCTTGGCGGCGACGTCCGCAGGATCGCCCTGCCCAGCGCGCTCGTAGAGGTTGTGGCAGATCGCCGCGTAGCCGTGATGAGCGAAGCGGCGTGCGGCTTCCATGTACCACTCGTCCCAGCCCGGCGCATGGTGAATCAGAACGACGCCCGGAAAAGGTCCGTTGCCGGACGGGCGGGCGGTATAGGCCGTGACGGAATCACCGTGATGACCTTTGATGGTAACGAGTTCTGCGATCATGCCTCGGTAGGACATAGCTGGCTCCATGGTTGGGTCGGCTTCGGGGGAAAT
>JBIKKL010000542.1:0-3745 GCA_044360365.1 Burkholderiales bacterium
GCATCGATGCAAAGCGGCGGGGCGAGGCGCAGCACGCTTCCCCTGGCAAACGGAATCACGCCGCGCTTCCAGGCCTTCATGTTGAGGCTGCCGACGAGGTTGCCGGCAAGCGGCTGATCCTTGCGCTGCGGATCGACGAAGTCGACGGCCATCAGCAGTCCGCGCGAGCGAACCTCGCCGACGATGGGCAATCCGCCGATGCGCGTCTCCATGGCGCGCTGCAGGCGTTCCCCCATGCGCGCGGAGTTCTCGACCAATCCTTCACGCTCCAGGATTTCGAGATTTGCGAGCCCCGCCGCGCATGCGACCGGGTGTCCGCAGTAGGTGTTCGGATGGACGTTCTCTTCGAGACTGTTCTCGGCGAAGACATCGGCGATCTTTTCGCGCGCGATCGATGCCGACAACGGGATGTAGCCGGAGGTGATGCCTTTGGCGACCGACATGAGATCCGGCACCACACCTTCGTGCTCGACGGCGAACCACTTGCCGGTGCGGCCGAAGCCCGTGATGACTTCATCGGCAATCATGAGTACTTCGAGTTCGTCGCAGATGTCGCGCACGCGCTCGAGCCAACCGAGCGGCGGGATGATCACGCCGCCCGAACTCAGGCACGGTTCGAGAATGATGGCAGCGACCGTTTCCGGGTCTTCCTTGCGTACGGCATCGGCGAGCATCTCGGCGCAGCGGCGAACGATCTGCTCGTCCGAGCCCAGCGCGCGATCCCGCAGGGGATACGGCGCCTGGGTCTTCACGAAACCCGGCCAGGCGAGCGGCTCGTAGGGCTGGAACAACTCGGGGATCCCGCACACTTCGAGCGTGCCGATCGTTGCGCCGTGGTAGCCGCGCTGCAGGGCGATGACCTTGTGCTTCTTCGGACGCCCCTGCTTGAGCCAGTAGTGGCGCGCGATCTGGATCGAACGCTCGTTTGCTTCGGAGCCGCTCACGGCGAACAAGGTGTACTTGAGGTCCCCGGGCGCGAGTTCTGCCAGCTTGGCCGCCAGTTCGGCCGCAGGGCGGTTCGAAAACTGTCGTGTCGTCGGATAGTACGCGAGTGTGGCGGTTTGCTTGCGCACCGCTTCCGCGATCTCGGGCCGACCGTGGCCTGCATTGACGACCGCAAGGCCTGCGAACGCATCGATGAACCGGCGACCTTCCTTGTTCCACACGTAGATGCCCTCGCCTCGCTCGAAGAGCATCGCCTCGTCGGGCAGATGGGGATGGTCCTGGGTCTTGTGCGTCCACAGGTGCTTGATCATGTCGGCGTCGTTCATCGGCGTTCCTCTTTGCGTAGGGGTGATTCGCACGCTATCGAGCCGAGCGGCTTGTGTCAACGCCTGGAACGGGGGCGGCGCGTCGGCGACGACCCATGCGAAAAAGACTGGGACTTTTCGCTTGCATCCGGCGGGCGGTACACTCGATTCTCGTACCGTTCGGCAGTCTTGCTGTTGTTCTTCCGCTTTCCCCTTTCCCGTTTCCCTTTTCCCTTTTCACGTCGAAGAGGGGCAACCCTTGGAGGCAAGATGAAAGTCACCGGTCGCTGCCACTGCGGCAGCATTCGCTACGAAGCGCAGATCGACGAGAACAAGGTGATGATGTGTCATTGCAGCGACTGTCAGATGCTGACGGGCTCGGCATTTCGTGCCAACGTGCAGGCGCCGCGCGAAGGTTTTCGCATCGAGGGCGGGCCGTTGAAGATCTACGTGAAGACCGCCGATAGCGGCAACAAGCGCGCGCATGCCTTCTGCCCCGAGTGCGGCACGCCCGTGTATTCGGCGTCGGTCGAAGAGCGCCCTCCCGTCTATTCGTTGCGCGTGGGCTGCCTCGATCAGCGCCATGCACTGAAACCGAGCCGTCAGATCTGGTGCCAATCGGCTTTGCCCTGGTCTTCGAACCTGGCCGGTATCCCGAGCCTGGGCCGGCAGTGAGATCGCAATTGATCGGGGTAGATCCAGGCTGACCGCGCGTTCACCGCACGCGCGTCCTGATCCCGCACTGCGGGATTTCGTGGGTGGCGGGGAGGAATTTCCCGATCGATCCGCCGGGCGACAGGTCGTTACCAGGGACAGTGCACCACTCACGTCTGAATGGGACCCTGCTCCATGGTACAGCACGGATATCTCGATCTCACCAACGCGGCTAGGACCGACGACGAAGGCACGTCCGTCGGTTGGGGAAGTTCCTTTGGTAAAATGGCAATAGGGGCTGGTCTGGCCTCGCCCGCAGTGCCGCCCAGGAGCCTACGCTGGCGCATCGACGGCGGACTTACGATCAAATCCGTCGCTGGAATCCATGCACGATTGCTCGGGGAACTGTGGCCCGGGCGACAACTCACCCTGGCGCTCGATCTGGCTCACATCGAATATTTCGACGCGGCCGGACTGCAACTGTTGCTCTCCATCGAGCGTACGCTCGGATCGGGGTTCACCGTCGAGAATCCACCGCCGGAGGTCGCCGGAATCCTTTCCTGGACGCCGGTGGGCGCACATTGCACGAGCGTCGGCGCTGCGGCTGAAAGACGGCCTGCCGGGATTTCACTCGCCGCTCGCAATCCCGTTCGGGATGGGCACGCCTCGGACAACGACTGGTTGATCGGGGTCGACAGCTGGCACCTTTCGCTCCGCTTCGACGACAGCGCGTTTCGGGCTGATGTGGAACCCCTTGCGGCGATACGCAGCCTCGCCGCACTGGGTGCGCTGGTTCACGTAGATGTCGTGGACGATCGCGTGCCGGCGCTCGGCCAACTCGATCCGACGGCATGCTGTATCGGGTTCGAACTCGACCTGCGGACGGATTTCGATGCCGAGCGCGTGCGAAGTGCCATCGATGCACTCGGCAAGCACGCATGGGCACATGCCATCGCGCCGGCAGCGAGTGTCGATGAATACGTTGCCTTGATTCATGTGTTGCCGGAAGGCTCGCTGCGCGTCAGCAGTTTGCTGCTTGCGAGCGGCGTTCTGACGCCTGGCGAACTGAAGATGGGACTTCGTGGTCGCGTGCGAGCCCCGATCGAACAGGACACGCAGGGGGCGCAAAGCTGCGAAGGCAGGCGTTCGCATGGCGTCTGTCCGTGAGCAGTGAACGCGGCTGCCCTGAATCAGCACGCTGGCACGTCGATGCGTTAGACTACCCTCGCACTGTATGAAGGAGGGTGTATGCGTATCGAGTTGCGTACTGCGCGGCATGCTGTCGCCGCGGTGTTGGTCCTGGCAGGATCGGCGATCGGCGGCATCGTCCATGCGGCGGATTTTCCCTCGCGGGCACTCAGATACGTGGTGGCCTTCGGTCCCGGCGGCCTCAACGATGTCGTCGGTCGCGCCTATTGCACGCGAATGAGCGAGATCCTCGGGCAGCCCGTGATCGTGGACAACCGTCCCGGAGCGGGCGGCAACGTCGGTGCGGAACTTGTCGCGCGTTCGACACCCGATGGCCACACGATGCTCAGCATCAGTACGGCTCACGCCATCGGAAAAACGCTCTACAGCAAACTCAAGTACGACCTGGAGAAGGATCTCGCACCGGTCGCACAGCTCGGATCGGCGCCGCTCATCACGGTCGTGCATCCTGGCCTGCCGGCGAAGAACCTCGCCGAGATGGTCAGTCAGGCCCGTGCCAAGCGCCTTGCGTACGGTTCGGGCGGCGTAGGCGTCATCAGCCACTTGTCGATGGAGATGTTCAAGCAGGCCGCCAAGTTCGAGGCCACCCACGTGCCCTACAAGGGCGGCGGTCCGGCGCTGATCGACTTGCT
>JBIKKL010000543.1:0-3738 GCA_044360365.1 Burkholderiales bacterium
CATTTCTCGATGCCCGACTCCTGCCTGAAGAGGTCGATCGGACGCTCGGCCTGATTCGACGCCGGGTCGTTGAGCGCATTCCCGCGGCCTATCTCACCGGTGAAGCGTTTCTGGGCGAGTATCGCTGTAGTATCGATGAGCGTGTGATCGTGCCGCGCTCCTACATCGCTCATTGGCTCATGGCGGACATGTCGCCCTGGCTGCCGTCGCCGGAGGACATTCACGATGCGCTGGAGTTGTGCACGGGTTCGGGATGTCTCGCGATCCTCATGGCCCTGGCGCTGGAGGATGCGCGGGTGGTCGCGGTCGACATCTCAGAGCCCGCGTTGCAGGTGGCGCAGCGCAATGTTGCAGACTACGGTTTGGATCAGCGCATCGATTTGCGTCGAGGCGATTTGTTCGACGCCATCGAAGCTTCGAGCCGCTTCGATCTGATCGTGACGAACCCGCCGTACGTCAATGCCGAATCGATGGCGCGGCTTCCTGCCGAATACCGACACGAACCGCAGATCGCATTGGCCGGGGGTGACGACGGGCTGGAATTGGTACGGCGTATTCTCGCTCACGCGAGACGCCATCTGAGGCCGGGAGGAACCCTGGTCGTCGAAGTCGGCCATGCCCGCGATGTCGTCGAGGCCGCGTTCCCCGACCTGCCGTTTACCTGGCTGGACGTGGACGGGGTGGACGACGCGGTCTTTCTGCTGACCCGGGAGCAGCTTCCGCAGTAGTCTTTCGAGGTCCTTGCGACGAGCGTCGACGGTAGTCCTTCGGTTTCTCGGCGGATTTACGGGCTGGACGCGGCGCCGGGTCGATGCGCTTGGCATCGGCCAGCGGGTCCGCCTTCGAATGCTGCATGCCTTGAGTTTCTTCGCGCTCGAGGCGCTGAAGCGCTTGTTGAACCTCGCGGGTGTCGAGTTTCAGCCAATGACCCCGCTTTACGCGCGACGGCAGTTCGAACGGACCGAAGGCGGTACGCATGAGGCGGCTGACGGTCAGTCCGAGCGCCGCGAACATGCGGCGTACCAGGCGATTCCGGCCTTCGCGAACGCGTACGCGATACCAGCGGTTGGTGCCCTCTCCACCCTCGGCTTCCACCACGTCGAACCGGGCCGGGCCATCGTCGAGGGTAATGCCGCTGCGCAGCGTACGGATCTGTTCGGCACTCAGTTCGCCGACCAGGCGTACGGCATAATCGCGGCGCGCACGGTAGCGCGGATGCGTCAGACGATTGGCGAGTTCACCCGAGTCGGTGAAGATGAGCAACCCGCAGGTGTTGTAGTCGAGTCGGCCAACCGCGACCCAGCGGCCGCGCCGGGCGACCGGGACGCGATCGAAGACGCTCGGGCGTCCTTCGGGATCGCTGCGGGAGACGATCTCCCCTTCGGGCTTGTGATAAAGCAGAATCTGCACTTCACCCGCGGCATCGGGAAGACGGTAGCGACCGACGACCTTGCCGGCGATGGCGATCTCGTCCGCGATGGTCACTCGGGCGCCGACCTTCGCCACGTGGCCGTTCACGGTGACCTGTCCGGCTTCGATGAGTTCTTCCATCGAGCGCCGCGATCCCATCCCCGATTCGGCGAGCCGCTTCTGCAATTTGACGCTGGTGGAATCGTCGGGAGCCGTCGATCCCGGAACTTGGGGTCTGCGGGCGGGCCTGACGGGACGATCCTGGACATCGGGTGCCGGGGCGCGAGCCGCGGGCCCTCGCATAGGACGAGCGACCCGCTTGCCCGCCCCGCCGCTCGGGCGAGCGGGTGATGATGTGCGGAATCCGGCGCGCGTTCTGTCGTCGGTTCGACCGGAGGGTTTCTTTCGCGACTTGGGCTGCTGCGGTCTCATGATCGTGTGCGCCGAATCGGATTGTTTCCGGCCACCCTCGGTACGTTACGGGATCGATCCGACAATGGCCGACCCGGGCGCGAGGATAGCAGATCCGTCGGCCCGATCGCGCAGTTCGTCCAGGCGCCCGCACAGCCCCGTCACTTCGTCGAGGATGCGGCTCGTCGGTCGATGCATGCGCTGCGGATCGATGCGGACGACCCCATCCTTGCGTACCGCCCGTAATTGTCGCCACTGCATCCACGGCTGCAGGGCGCCGGGATCTCTACTGGCGACGACGATGGCGTCCGGATCAGCCAGCAGGACCGCCTCGCGTGCCGGTGTCGCCGTCACCGCGGAGAGTCCGCCGAATACGTTCTGCGCTCCGCATGTGGCGAGGGCGTCCGCGATGAGATGGTTGTTGCCGACAGTCATCAGCGGGCGATGCCATATCTCGTAGAAGACCCTGAGCCGACGTTTTCGGGCGTGTTCATTCGCGAGTGCAGCGAGTTGGCGTCGAAAGTGCAAGGCGCGTGCGTGGGCCTGCGTGGACGTGCCGGCGAGCTGCCCGAGGCGCTCCAGCGTGCGAGGGATGTCTTCCAGGCGTTGGGGTTCGCTCTCGAAGACTGGAATCGACAGCGCACGGACGCGGGCGAGCGTCTTGCGGGCATTTCCGCTGCTCCACGCAACGACCAGATCGGGCTGCAACGCCAGCAAGCGCTCCATGTCGACGCCGTATGCATCGCCGATTCTTGCGATCTGTCTGGCCGCGGCCGGGTAGTCGCTATGCGCATCGGCACCCACGAGGCTGCCGGCTGCACCAGCTTCGAAAAGCAGCTCGGTGAGATGTGGCGACAACGAGACGATGCGCGTCGCCGGTGCTTTCAGCCGCACTGTATGGCCGCGGTCGTCGAGGACGGAAAGGCTGTCGTTCGCAAGTGCAATGCAGGGAGCCACGCACGCGAGCAGTGCGAGCCTTCGAAAGACCTTCGGAACGGGCTTCACCATAGGGGAACGAAGGTTCGCCCCTGGGGGCGCTCGATCGCCGTCAGCGGAAAACCGAAGACCGATGTCAGCAACGTCGTATCGAGCACTGTCGCGCAGGGCCCGTGGTGAACGACACCCTGACCTGCCAGCAGCAGCGCGTGCGTGGCGAACGCCGCGGCGGCGGACAGTTCGTGGGTCGAGAAGATCACGGCCCTGCCCTCTCTCTCGCAGATCGAACGCAGATGCGAAAACAGGGCCGCCTGATGCCTGAGATCGAGATGTGTCGTCGGTTCATCCAGCAGGAAGAGGTTCGGCTCCTGCACCAGGATCGTGGCGAGATGGGTGCGCTGCTGCTCCCCGCCCGAGAGCTCGAGCACGTCGCGATCCGCGAGCGTGCGCAGATCCATGATCTGTAGTCCGGTATCGACGTGCTGCCTGTCGGCGGAACCTGGCCATTCGAACCGGCCGAGGTGCGGGTGCCGGC
The DNA here is from genome assembly GCA_044360365.1 of Burkholderiales bacterium. Classification (GTDB taxonomy): domain Bacteria; phylum Pseudomonadota; class Gammaproteobacteria; order Burkholderiales; family WYBJ01; genus WYBJ01. Next base: position 3,293 of record JBIKKL010000543.1, read on the forward strand.
CCAACGAAACGCAGTCCCTGACAGACATGCGGAACGCAAAGCGGCGGGACTGGAGGAGCAACGCACGGCGGCGCGCTGCGGTTCGCGGTCCGATGTCCGGGTAGCTGCGACCATCGAGGCGCACCTCTCCACCCTCGGGCGCCCGCATTCCGGCGAGCACATTCAGCAGCGTCGTCTTGCCGCTGCCGTTGGGGCCGAGCACGCACCAGCGCTGACCCGGCATGACGTCGATGCTCAGATCTTGTACTAGGCGCTTGCCGCCGAGAGCAACGGAAAGGGCTCGCACCGACAGCAGAGGCGGTTTGGCACAGTCCCTGCCTTCTTCACCCTGCCTCGTCATGTCGCTCCCTTCCCACGGGACACGAGCATGATGAATACGGGAACGCCTATGACCGCAACGATGGCGCCTACCGGCAGCTGCAATGGCGCAATCGCCGCTCGTGCGA
>JBIKKL010000547.1:0-3723 GCA_044360365.1 Burkholderiales bacterium
GATGGTGCCGATCGGGCCGGCAACCGTGCCGACAGCGGCGCCCGCGGCCGCGCCGCCTGCCACTGCCCCTGCACCGACACCGATCGGGTGAGCGCCCGGCGCTCCAGTGATCGGATCTCGATTGTCTTCCTTCGCATCCGCATTGCGGTCATTCTGGATCTTGGTCATTTGAGTGTCTCCGTGGTGAGTCTCCTTGCCAGGACGCACGGCGCAGGCCCGAGCGCATTCGTTCGGGGGGCGCCGACACCGCTGCAGGCGCGCAGTCTGGTCGGTGCTGCGCTCAGTGTGCGAATTCTGCGCGAAACAGATGTCTGAGCCGCCCGAGATGAAGGCGCACGCGAGGCACGGCACGTGCACGCGTCGAACGGTCGATATGCTCGGAGCGACGTTCATGGCGAAGTACGGCAAGAAGGCAGGCGAGAAAGTGAAGGAGGCACTGCACGAGAGTAAACGCGGCAAGTCGGGCAGGAAGGTGACAAGTCGCAAGCAGGCGATTGCAATCGGGTTCTCCGAGGCGCGCAAGGCGGGCGGGACGGTGCCGCCAAAGAAGAGTCGCAAGCATTGAGCGGTCCTTGAATGGCGATTGAAGCGGACGCGTCGATCGAGCGATTGCGGCAGGGCGCGCAAACGTGCAAGGAATGTCCGCTCTGGCGCCATGCGACGCAAACGGTCTTCGGCGGGGGCGATATCCATGCGCCTCTCATGCTGGTGGGCGAGCAGCCCGGCAACGAAGAGGACATGCAGGGCCTTCCTTTCGTCGGTCCGGCCGGCGCACTCCTCGATCGAGCGCTGAAGGATGCAGGCCTAGACCGAAGCGCGATTTACCTGACCAACGCGGTGAAGCATTTCAAATGGGAACCGCGCGGCAAGCGGCGTATCCACAAGACGCCGACCCAGAAGGAGGTCGAGGCTTGTCGGCGCTGGCTCATCGCAGAGATCGAGGCGGTGGATCCGACCTGCATCGTTTGTCTGGGCGCGACGGCGGGCAGGGCGGTGCTGGGTCATGCCGTTCGCATCGGCGCCCTGCGCGGTGCGCCGCAGGTTCATCCCGCCTGGCCGCAACGGCGTGTGACGCTGACCTACCACCCCGCGTTCGTGCTGCGTCAGCGGGATCCCGAACGTATGGCTGCGGCGTACGGAGAACTGGTTGCGGATCTGACGGCCGCAGCGCGTCTTCTCATCGCGATGCGCTGAGCACAGGCTGTTCATGTTTGTATCGTTCCAATCATCAGGAGGGTTCATGTCACCGTTCATCGAGCATCTGCTCTGGATCGGCACGGCAGCGGTCGTGCAATCGCTGCACGGCATCTATGCCGCCGTGGCCGCTGGCGTGACGCTCGGTGCAATTCGTTCGCGGCGGCTTGGCGATTCGTCGCAAGCGGCGCCGCAGGCGTCGGAGCGTACGAGAGATGCTGGATCCGGAAAGGTCAGGTGCGCATACTCGTTCGTTTCGGACGCCTTCGTCGATCGTTGAAGATCCTGCTCACCGGTGCCTCGGGTTTCATCGTGATGTTCTACCAGATGGTCGTGAAACCTGCTTGAGAGGGGCGAAGTCCGGGTATGGCGTATGCAACTTCTCATACGGACAAGTCAACAGGAGACGAACATGCCCAGAGCCGCAGCGCGCACCAGCCGAGCGAAATCCACGAGCCGTCGGTCCAACACCAACGTAATCACCATGCTGACCGAGGACCATGCAAAGGTCCGAAAAATGTTCAAGCAGTTCGAAAAATCGAAGGATGACGAGGACGATGCGGCGAAGGCGGCCCTGGTCAGCGAGATCTGCACGGAGTCGAAACTGCATACCCAGATCGAAGAAGAATGCTTCTATCCGGCAGCGAGGGAGGCGCTCGAAGAGCAGGACTTGCTCGACGAAGCCGAGGTCGAGCACGCCACTGCCAAGGAACTCATTTCGCAACTCGAATCGATGCAGCCCGGCGACTAACTCTACGACGCCAAAGTGACGGTGTTGGGCGAGTACGTCGAACACCATGCCAAGGAAGAAGAAAAGGAGATGTTCCCGAAGGTGCGCAAGGCCAAGCTCGATTTGGACGCGTTGGCCGAGGAGATGAGTCAGATCAGGAGTCGCGCGATGCAGTGAAGCCCGACGCCGGCACAAGCAGGCGTTTTGCGTTGCTGCTGATCGACTTCATCAACCCGATGGAGTTCGATGGCGCAAAGCGGCGGGTACTCCGCCGCTCGTCGAAGCTGCCCGCCACGCCCCAGACCTCAGGTGGCGTGCCGCGGCGGAAGGTGTGCCGGTAATCTACGTCAATGATGGCTTCGGCGATTGGAGCGGAGACTTCTCCGTAATCGTTGCACGGTGCGGTCGGTCGCTCCTTTCGCCCATTGTGTCGATCTCCTGCGTCCTACCATGGTCAGCCAGCCATACCGAAACCGAGACTCTCTGCGTTCCACGGTACACCGTTCGAATTCCTGCTTGGTTGAACTCGAAGTGGGTGCCCTGATTCTGGCGGCATTGCAGACGCATATCTGCGGCCTGCTCAGCGCGCAGGATGCCCATCTGCGGCGCTACCGCCTGTGCATCCCGGGGGGAACTGTACTGCTCCGTTACGTTGGATCGGCACCAGTGGGCGTTGGCGCATGCAAAGACGGTGACGGGGGGCATCGCGTCCTAGGAGAGGCACCGGTATCACGGCCGTGAGCTGGCCGCCGTGTTCGCTCAATAGGAATGGAATCTCCGGCATCGATAGACGTGATTGCGGGGCCGGCGACATGGTCCCGACCCCGCAGATTGCGCCGCGTTATTTTTTAACGCGTGGTGCCCGTCCCCGACGGGGAGGATGGCGTTCCGCCCGGGGCGGAGCGGTTGTTCATGCTCCCGGAGCCGTTGGAACCGCTGGTCGTGCCCCCGGCCCCGCCGTACGAACCGCTCGTGCCGCCTGCGCTCGATCCGGCGTCGTTGCCCATCGATCCGCTACCGGCAGCACTGGCCTGGACGCCCAATGATTCGAGCGTGCGCGAGTCCAGACCCCCCGCGGTCATGTTTTGCGAGCGCTGGTAATCCTGCAGGGCCGCGCGTGTACGTGGTCCCATGACGCCGTCGATCGTCCCCGGGCGATGCCCCTTGTCGGAGAGCGCCTGCTGCACCTGCCGAACCGTTTGCTGGTCGAAGTTTGCGCCGTGGTAGCCGGACGCTCCCATGCCGCTGGTGCTGCCGCGGTCCATGGACGATGACGATGAATTGCCCGTGCCGGGATTCTTGCTCGGATTGGTGTCGCCGGCAGCGAGGGCCGAACTTGATGCGAATGCCATACAACACAGTGCAGCGGCGAGTTTGGTTCGAGTGCTTTTCATGGTGTAACTCCTGGTCGATGTCGATGGTTGAAGTGTGGGATCACCTGGCGTGTCCCGTACCAGGGCCTCCGCAAGTTGTATTCCCGGGGCGTTCGTGGATGCGTGCCTCAAAGGTGGGCCGAAACCGCTGCGGTGCTTGTCGTCGGAGTGCGACGTCCCGTGGAACGCCGGCGTCTGCGTTCGGAGCCCCGCGTCGTCGGCAACCGCCGATCTCCGCGTTCGCTTTCTCGGGATGGCCAATCCCCGGCCACCTTGACCTGCGTCAACGGCGTTCGCGCGCCCCACGGCAAAATCGGCCTCGGGTGCCATTGCCGCGTCATCGATTCGAACCGCGATTGGTGGGTGCCCGGAACGATGGTGCCGAGACCATCGTCTGTCGGTATAGGAAAATCCTCGAAGGGGAAG
>JBIKKL010000546.1:0-3723 GCA_044360365.1 Burkholderiales bacterium
GCTGTTCAGCTTCGTCATCAATTTGCTGTTTCTGGCGCCTGCGCTCTTCGTACTGCAAGTGTTCGACCGCGTACTGACGAGCCGCCATCTCGAAACGCTGGTAATGCTGACGCTGGCGACGGTTGGCGCACTCGTGCTCATGGCGTTGCTCGAGGTCGTTCGGTCCGAGTTGCTGGCCCGTGCGGCCCTTGCGATCGAGCAAGGTCTTGGTCCCCGTGTGCTTGCCCGATTGTTGGAGGGAGGGCGGCAGCCGGGCAATGTCGGACATCCGCACGGGCTGCGCGATCTTGCGACGCTGCGCAGTTTCCTCTCGGGTCCGGCCGTGCTCTCACTCTTCGACGCACCTTGGGCGGTGTTCTATCTGTTCGTGATTTTTATCTTTCATCCGCTCATGGGCGTTGTCGCGTTCCTCGGCGGTGTCATGTTGCTTTTTCTGGCGTTCATGAGTGAACGGCTCACGCGGAGGAGTCTCGACGTGCTGCAGGACGAGCGACGCCGAGGCAGTCATCAGATCGATCTGGGATTGCGCAATGCCGAGACCATCATTGCGCTCGGAATGACTTCGGCATTTTCCCGTCTATGGCAGAGAAGCAACGCCAGGGTCCTCCAGCTGCAAGGCTCGGTGAGCCATACCTCCGCTCGCATCGGTGCTGCGACCCGCTTCGTGCGTCAAGCGATCCAGGTGGCCATGCTGGGCGCGGGTGCCTGGCTCGTGCTGCGCATGGATGTATCTCCCGGGGTAATGATTGCGGCCACGATACTTTATGGCCGGGCCCTTGCGCCGGTGGAAACAACGATTGCCGGGTGGCGTACGCTGGTGGAAGCGCGCAGCGCGGCAGCACGACTACGCGAATTCGCAGAAACAGACGGGGTCGTGGAGTCATCGACACAACTGCCGTCGCCCCGGGGCGACTTGCAGGTCGATCGCCTCGTATATGGGGTACGAGGGCGCGAGCGGCCAATCCTGCGTGGGGTCAGCCTGGTTCTGCGGCAGGGCGAATCTCTCGTAATACTCGGCGCCAGTGCGGCCGGGAAATCGACGCTCGCGCGACTGATCGTCGGCGTTTGGAAGCCGAACTCCGGTGCGGTTCGCCTTGACGGTGCCGACGTATGGGCCTGGGCGAGCGAGATGCTTGGGCCGCACATCGGCTATCTGCCCCAGGACGTCGAATTGTTCCCGGGTACCGTGAGCGAAAACATCGCGCGACTCCAAAGGGACGACGACACGGCAGTTATCGATGCGGCGCAGTATGTCCATGCGCACGAGCTGATCCTCCAACTGCCCCAGGGTTACGACACAAAGATCGGCGAGGGTGGGCACGTGCTCTCGGGGGGGCAGCGGCAGCGGATTGCGTTGGCCCGCGCTTTGTATCGGCGCCCTAGTCTCGTCGTTCTGGACGAACCTGACTCCCACCTGGATCTGGAAGGCATTCACGCGCTCGAGGCGACGATCAAGCGTCTGCACGCGGACCGCGTCACCACGATCGTCGTGTCTCACCGCCGTTCGATCGTAACCGACAAAGTCTTGCTTCTGCGAGAGGGCGGCGTGGCCTTTTTCGGCGCGCGTCAGGAGTTTCTGGCGAAGGCGGGATCGGCGTCGCCCATTGCCGACGCTTCATCGGGCAGCACGGTCGAATAGCGCCATGTCGTCACGGAAGCCAGAGCAAATCGAATCGCCGACGGTCGATGTCCCCGAGGTGCCGACGTGCGCGAGCCCCGTCATTCGCCGAGGGGCGATCATCGTCGTCGTCGGCGCATTGCTTTTCGGACTTTGGACTGCGCTTGCGCCGCTGTCGGCGGCGATCATTGCGCCGGGTATAGTGAAGGTCGACCGCAATCGTAAAGTGGTACAGCACCAGGAGGGCGGCATCGTGCGCGCGATTCTCGTTCGGGAGGGCGAGCGCGTGCAGGCCGGCCAGACCCTGATCGAGTTGAATGACATTCAGGTCGATGCCGGCCTTGATCTGATGCGGATCCAGCACCAGGCCGAACTGGCCCGATTGGCTCGATTGAACGCAGAACGAATGTTTTCCCGGGAGTATCGCGTTCCAGAGGAACTGGCGACCCGAAAGGACGATGTGCGTGTGGCCGAACTCGTTGGCCAGGAAAGCAGGTTGCTCGAAGTGCGCAGGGATGCGCTGGAGCGTCAGAGCGCACTGCTCGAAGAGCAGATCAGGCAAACGCAACGGGAGATCGAGGCGCGTACCCTGCAGGACAGGGCCGACGCCGAGGCCATCCGGCTTCAGCGTGAGGAACTTGCCGCCAACGAGAAACTTGTCGGCGAGGGATTCATTGCGAAGACTCGAATTCTCGGATTGCAGCGCGCAGTGACGGACTACGAGTCGCGTCGCGGTACGAATCAGGCCGAGATGGCACAGGCAAGGCAGCGTGTGGTCGAGATCCAGCTGCGCATCTCGGCCCTGAAGACCGAGTATTCGCAGCAGGCGGAGCGAGATCTGCGTGAGAGCACAACACGGCTCTACGATCTGGAACAGCGCCTGCGCCCCACGCTGGACGCGGCGCGGCGTCAGTTCGTGGTGGCCCCTGTCACCGGAGACATCGTCGATTTGCGCGTTACCACGATCGGTGCACCGATCGGCCCGCGAGATCGCCTGATGGACATTGTCCCCTCGGATGCGGACTTGCTCGTCGAGGCGCGCGTTCGACCCGAGGACATCCATCATGTCAGGGTCGATGCGAAGGCCGACGTTCGCCTGGTTGCTCTGCTGCAGAGAATCACCCCAACGGTGAGCGGTACCGTGGTTCATGTTTCCGCCGATCGTCTCGTGGATCCGGCGACGAACATGGCCTACTACGTAGCCCATGTCCGCGTCGATACGGAGGCCCTCGATCGCAGCGGTGGGCTGTCACTCAAGCCTGGAATGCCGGTGGAGGTTTACGTGAAGACGGTCGAGCGGACGCCGCTGGTGTACTTGCTGGATCCTGTCCTCGGTTTCCTGAATCGAGGATTGCGGGAACCGTAGGAGACGCCTGCTTTGGTGCTCGTGCAGCTGGGTTAGCCGTCGATACTGCCGTCGATGACTGGATGGACCTGATGCCAGTTCGTTGCCCGCTCGTACGCATGGGCGACGCGAAACACCATTGGTTCGTCGAACGGCTTCGCTGCGATCTGCAGTGACAACGGCAAGCCCTTGCTGCTGAATCCCATCGGTACCGCAAGCGCAGGCACGTTGGCCATGCTGAAGGGGTAGGTGCCGATGCGCCGCAAGATGACCTTGGTTGCCATGTCTTCCTTGCTGGCGACGGTTTCGCGCGCGGCATCGATGAGCCCGGGCGGGCTGAGGCTCGTCGCGGCGATCAGCGCATCGAACCGCCGGCAGGCGTCGAGCACTTCTCGTCGCACGAGCACGCGGGCTCGATTGGCGCGCGCGTAGACTGTGGCGGGAATCAGCGCGGCGGCACCGAGACGCTGGCGCGTGCCCACGTCGATGTCGTGCCAGTGGGGTTTGAGCCACTTGTGCACGAACATGGCTGCGATGTCGGCGTCCGAGGTGAGGAGCTGCAGCGGCACCGAGTACTTCGCGCGCGGCAGGGAGACTTCTTCGATCGTCGCGCCGAGCGAACTCAGTTCGGCCAGGGCGCGTTCCAGCGCCGCGCGCACTTCCGGATGCACGCCTTCCGGGAAGGCCATCTCGCGCACGAGCCCGAGCCGAACTCCCTGCAGATCGAGCGTGAGGCCGCTGCGGTAGTCCGGCACGGGTT
>JBIKKL010000548.1:0-3718 GCA_044360365.1 Burkholderiales bacterium
CTTCTTTGCAACCGTCGTCTTCTTCGACGCAGTCGTCTTCTTGCCTGCAGCCTTCTTCTTCGCAGCTTTCGCCATCGATAACCTCCGATTGTCGTCTGATAGTTTGTCGGATGACCGCGACGTGCGACACCCGCGCCTGAGTCAACCACATGACCTCGCCCACGTCAATGAAGATTGACTGTTTCGTGCTCCCGCATCGCAGTGCGAGCCAGTACAATTGTGGTCGAAAGTCCTCACCGCATCGTCGGTTCACCGATATCAACGGATTCATCGAATGGCACAGTATGTCTATACCATGCGGCGCGTCAGTAAAGTCGTGCCGCCCAAACGCCTCATCCTCAAGGACATCTCACTTTCCTTCTTTCCTGGCGCCAAGATCGGCGTTCTCGGTCTGAACGGCTCGGGAAAATCAAGTTTGCTGCGCATCATGGCCGGCGTCGACAAGGAGTACGACGGCGAGGCCATTCCGATGCCGAATATGCGAATTGGCTTTCTGCCCCAGGAACCTCAACTCGACGACGCCAAGGACGTGCGAGGCAACGTCGAGGAAGGACTCGGCGAAACCATGGCTCACATCGCGCGGTTCAACGAGATCAGCGAGAAGTTCGCCGAGCCGATGGACGACGAGGCGATGAATCGACTCCTCGAAGAGCAAGGCGAATTGCAGGCGAAGCTCGATGCCGCGCAAGGCTGGGAAGTCGAGCGACGACTTGAGATTGCGGCCGACGCGCTGCGCTTGCCGCCCTGGGACGCGCAGGTGAGCAAGCTCTCCGGCGGAGAGCGACGTCGCGTCGCACTGTGTCGCCTGTTGCTCTCCGAACCGGACATGCTCCTGCTGGACGAACCCACGAACCATCTCGACGCACTCTCCGTGCAGTGGCTGGAACAGTATCTGGAGCGCTATGCCGGTACCGTGATTGCCGTGACGCACGACCGCTATTTCCTGGACAACGTTGCCGGCTGGATCCTCGAACTCGATCGAGGTCACGGCATCCCCTGGGAAGGAAACTATTCCTCCTGGCTCGAACAGAAGGAGCAGCGACTCGAAGTCGAAGCCAAGCAGGAAGCGGCACGCATCAAGGCGATGAAGCAGGAGCTCGAGTGGGTGCGCTCCAATCCGAAAGCACGACAGGCCAAGAGCAAGGCGCGCCTTGCCCGCTTCGAGGAATTGGCCTCCACCGAGTACCAGGAACGCAACGAAACGAACGAGATCTACATTCCACCCGGGCCGCGCCTCGGTGATCTCGTGGTCGAGGCGCAAGGCATCAAGAAGGCATTCGGCGACAAGCTTCTATTCGAGAACCTCGACTTCAAACTGCCGCCCGGCGGGATCGTCGGGATCGTCGGACCCAACGGCGCAGGCAAGACCACGTTGTTCCGCATGCTCGTCGGGACAGAGAAGCCCGATGCGGGTACGCTGCGGCTCGGCGATACGGTCAAGATCGCATACGTCGATCAGAGCCGCGACAGCCTGTCCGCCGACAAGACGGTGTGGGAGGAAATCTCCGACGGCCTCGACAACATTCAGGTCGGCACGTATCAAACGGGGAGCCGGGGCTACGTTGCACGTTTCAACTTCCGCGGGGCGGATCAGCAGAAGCTCGTCGGCGAACTGTCCGGCGGCGAGCGCAACCGCGTGCATCTCGCCAAGTTGCTGAAGAGCGGCGGCAACGTCCTGCTCCTCGACGAGCCCACCAACGATCTCGACGTCGAGACGCTGCGTGCTTTGGAAGAAGCCATACTCGACTTCCCGGGCTGCGCCGTCGTGATATCCCACGACCGCTGGTTTCTCGATCGCGTTGCGACTCACATTCTGGCCTTCGAGGGCGACAGTACCGTGACCTGGTTCGAAGGCAACTATGCGGACTACATGGAAGACAGGCGCAGGCGCCTCGGTGACGACGCCGACAATCCCCATCGCCTGCATTTCAAGGGCTTGATGAATTGAAGGTACAACGCGCGTGACGGCGGCCGACGCCCATCGCGGTCACACGGAACTGATCGTCGTACGCCACGGCGAGACGATCTGGAATGCAGACCGACGCATGCAGGGGCAGCAGGACAGCCCCTTGTCCGAGCGCGGACGTGCCCAGGCACTCGCACTCGGCATACGATTCATGAACGAGCCCTTCGATCATCTCTACAGCAGTGATCTGGCCCGCGCCTACCAAACGGCGGCTGCCATTGCCGATCGCACCGGCCACGAGATCAAGGTCGATACGCGTTTGCGCGAGCGGGCGTTCGGCATCTTCGAGGGGCTCACGGCCGCTGAGATGGCCGCGCGCCATCCCGAAGAGTATGCACGGTTTCGCGCTCGCGATCCCGACTACGCATTGCCCGGAGGCGAATGCACGCGCGAGTTCTTCGCTCGCAGCATGGCTTGCTTCAATGATATCGGCGGGCGGCACACCGGTGAGCGCGTGGTGGTCGTGGCACACGGCATGTTGCTCGATGCTTTGTATCGTGCCGCGCGAGGTCTCGATCTGATCTCGGCACGTGATGTCGATCTCATCAATGCCAGCTTGAACGTGTTCCGTTTCGAAAGCGATCGATGGGAAATGCACCATTGGGGCGATTGCTCGCATCTCGACGAGATCACGATGTTCCAGAGTCGCTGATCCCCGGCGCACGCGGTCTACGCCTCACGCGAATCCGGTTATCATCGAGTGCATCCCCGCCACGACTACGGCATTCGGAGTCCACCATGAACGGCGCAGAAAGTCTCGTCCGGACCTTGATCGCCTCAGACGTCAATGTCTGTTTTGCCAATCCAGGCACTTCGGAGATGCACTTCGTCGCAGCATTGGACCGAGTCGAAGGCATACGCTGCATACTCGGGCTCGCAGAAGGCGTCGTATCGGGCGCTGCCGATGCCTATTACCGCGTCGCCGACAAGCCCGCCGCGACGCTGCTTCATCTCGGGCCCGGGCTGGGCAACGCGATCTCCAATCTGCACAACGCGAAGAAGGCCCGGTCCGGCATCGTTAATATCGTCGGCGAACACGCTGGCTATCACATCGAGCACGATGCTCCGCTCACCTGCGACATCGAGGGCTTGGCGAAACCGGTATCACACTGGGTAAAGACTTCTACGAATGCCCGCAGCGTGGCGGCGGATGGTGCCGCTGCTGTCGAAGCTGCACGTACGCCGCCGGGTTGCATTGCGACGTTGATTCTTCCCGCCGATACGGCGTGGGGCGAGGCTGATGGCCCCGTCGTCGCTCGGGCGCCGGTCGCGCGGCGCCGGATCGGTAGCGACGCCATCCAGGCAGGCGCCAAAGCACTGCGCGAGGGCGGCACCGGTGCGACCCTGCTACTCGGCGGCAACGCATTGCGAGGCAAGGCCCTCGAGTTCGCCGGGCGCATCGCCGCCAAGACCGGGTGCCGCATATTCTCGGAGTTCAATACGGCCCGTCAGGAAGGCGGTGCCGGTCGGGTCGATGCACCCAGGCTGCCGTTTTCGGTCGATCAGGGCCTCGCGATGATGGCGGGCACGACGCGCCTGGTGCTGGTCGGCGCGAAAGCCCCGGTGACGTTCTTTGCCTACCCGGGGAAGCCGAGCACATTGATACCGCCGGGATGCTCGACGACCGAAGTCGCCGACGTCGGTGCCGATCTGCAGCATGCGATGGCTGCGCTCGCCGATGCCCTGGATGCCTCGAAGACGCCGCCCGCCTATTTGGGATCCTTCGATCCCGGTCCTGCGCCCACCGGAAAG
>JBIKKL010000549.1:0-3717 GCA_044360365.1 Burkholderiales bacterium
TCCAGTATGCGACCTACTCGGTGATTTCGCCCGAAGGCTGCGCATCCATACTCTGGAAGAGCGCCGATCGGGCCGCCGATGCCGCCGAAACGCTGGGGATCACTGCGGCCCGCCTGAAGACGCTCGGTCTCATCGACCGGATCGTGCCGGAACCCTTGGGCGGCGCCCATCGCGATCCCGAACAGATGCTGCAGAACTTGCGGCGCGCCTTGACCGAGGCCCGCCGTGACCTTGGCAAACTCAGCGCAGACAAACGCCTCGAAGTTCGGTATCAGCGCCTCATGGCCTATGGCAAGTACAAGGAAACCGCGCGTCGCTGAACGCTCGCCGAGCGCGCTTGCGGCAGTCGTGGAACGCGAGGTACGGCGTCACGTCGTCGCTGGCGACACGCTGACGATCGGGCTGAGCGGCGGCGTGGATTCGATCGTGCTTCTGGACGTGATGCGTCGCGTCGCGAGGGGCATGGCGATTCGGGTCACCGCCGTGCACGTCAATCATGGACTGAGTGCGAACGCCGGCGCGTGGCAAGCGTTCTGCCGTACGCATTGCGGACGTCGACGCATTCCGTTCGAAGCCGTGCGCGTCGCGGTGGGTGGAGGCGGCGCCAACGTCGAAGAAGAGGCACGAATCGCGCGCTATCGCGTGCTGCAGCGTCTGGGCGGGTCCGTTGTGCTCCTGGCCCACAATCGGGACGATCAGGCGGAGACCGTGCTGCTTCGGCTGTTGCGCGGGGCAGGGGTGCACGGACTCTCCGCAATGCGGCCGGTCCGCCGCATGAGGGAAGACGGGGTCGACCGAGGGCCGGGGCGGCAGATTCTGCTTCGTCCTCTGCTCACGGTGGCACGAGCCGAGATCGAGCGCTATGCGAGATCACGACGGCTGCGCTGGATCGAGGACGAAAGCAACGCGAGCGACCGTTACGCACGGAATTTCCTGCGCAATGAGGTCCTGCCGTTGCTGTCGAAGCGCTTTCCGGCTTGCCGGGCAAATCTCGCGCGAGCGGCGATGCATCTGGCCGATGCCGACGCACTGCTGCGAGCGATCGCAAGCGAGGATCTGAACCAGGTGAGCGTCGACACCGGAATCGACCTGGTCAAGCTGAGCGCCCTGGATCGATCCAGGGCGACGCAGTGTTTGCGCTTGGCGCTCGAAGCTCGGGGAGAACCGCCGATGTCCACCGAAACCACGAGCGAGGTGTTGCGCCAGTTGCTGGGTGCCCGTTCGGATCGGTCGCCGTCGATCGAGCTCGTTCGAACCGTGGTGCGCCGTTACCGAGGCTGCCTGGTGATCGATGTGCGGCCCGGCTCCGTTGCGGCCTGGGCTTGCGTTGCGTGGGAAGGCAGCGCTGTGCAAACGCTGCCGGACGGTTCGGTACTCCTCGCCCGGCGTGCACGGGGGAGCGGCGTCAGCGTCGCGCGGCTTGCTTCCGACCGAGTCACGCTGCGACGACGTGTCGGGGGCGAATCGATCCGGCTGCGCACGAACGGGCCGCGGCGTACCTTGAAGAATCTGCTGCAGGAGCATGCCGTGCCACCCTGGCAGCGCGAGATCATGCCGCTTCTATTCTGCGGCGAGCAACTTGTGTGGGTACCCGGGGTCGGAGTTGCATCCGAGTTTGTCGCCGGTACGGGCGAAACTGGTTGGGAGTTCACCTGCGTGCCTCACGCGACTTAGCGCTGGCGCAATTGGAAAAGCCTGCTTATCAATGCCTTATCCTGTTATATTTCGTGTTTCCTGTTAATTCAATTCTGGAGAGCTGTAATGGCAGTCGAACGTACGCTATCGATCATCAAGCCCGACGCGGTGGCCAAGAACGTCATTGGCGAGATCTACGCTCGCTTTGAGAAAAACGGGTTGAAGATCGTTGCGGCACAAATGCGTCAGTTGTCGCGCGCCGAAGCTGAGGCATTCTATGGTGTCCATCGGGCGCGTCCCTTCTTCAAGGATCTCGTCGACTTCATGATTTCCGGGCCGATCATGGTGCAGGCCCTGGAGGGCGACAACGCAATCGCGAAGAATCGCGAGCTGATGGGCGCAACCGATCCCAAGAAAGCCGACAAAGGCACGATCCGCGCCGATTTTGCCGACAGCATCGACGCCAACGCCGTTCACGGCTCCGATTCTCCCGAAACCGCTGCTGTGGAAGTCGCGTTCTTCTTTCCCACATTGGAGATTCACTCCCGCTGATGCGCAATCTGCTCGATTTCGATCCCGCGGGTCTCGAAAGCCTGTTCGCCGAATGGGGCGAAAAGCCGTTTCGCGCCCGGCAACTGCTGCGCTGGGTGCATCAATTCGGTGAGCGCGATGTCGAGGCAATGACGGATATTGCCAAGACGCTGCGGGCCAGGCTTCGTACCGAGGCCGTGATCGAGTTGCCTGCCGTTCGGAAGGATTCCATTTCTGTCGACGGCACGCGCAAGTGGCTGCTCGACGTCGGTGCCGGGAATGCAATTGAGACCGTGCTTATCCCCGAGTCCGACCGGCGCACCCTTTGCATTTCCTCGCAGGCGGGGTGTGCGCTCGAATGCGCTTTCTGTTCGACCGGTCGGCAGGGCTTCAATCGCAATCTGTCCACGGCCGAGATCATCGGCCAGCTCTGGTGGGTGAATCATCGGTTGGCACAGGAGCAAGGGTTGCCTGCCCATACCGATCGGCGCGGCGTGACGAACGTCGTCATGATGGGGATGGGCGAACCGCTCGCAAACTTCGACAACGTGGTCGCCGCCCTGCGGCTGATGGTCGACGATCGGGCCTATGGGTTGTCGCGGCGGAAGGTGACCGTCAGTACGGCTGGCCTCGTCACGGGTATCGATCGGCTGCGCGACGCCTGCCCGGTGGCGCTGGCGGTGTCGCTGCATGCGCCCAACGATGCCTTGCGTGACCGTCTCGTACCGATCAACAAGAAATGGCCGATCGACGAACTGTTGGCCGCCTGCGTGCGCTACCTCGACAAGGCGCCGCGAGATTTCGTGACGTTCGAGTACATCCTGCTCAAGGATGTCAACGATCGTCCCGAGCACGCCAGGGAACTCGTCGCCCGGTTGCGGGATGTTCCCTGTAAGGTCAATCTGATCCCGTTCAACCCGTTTGCGGACAGTGGCTTCGAACGCTCCTCGCGGGACGCTGTGCTGCGTTTCCGTGACATCCTCATGCGCGCGTCGCTCATCGCGACCATACGCAGGACCCGCGGCGACGAAATCGACGCCGCCTGTGGTCAACTCGCGGGTGAAGTCCTGGACAAAACGCGGCGCCAACAGCGTCGCGCAGCGGCGGTGGCGCCATGATCCGCCGAATGGGGTTGGCACTGTTCGGCGTGAGTTTGCTTGGGCTCATGGGATGCGCCGGCGAGCCCGTGAAGCCGTCCTTCACGCCCGAGGCGCCGGTATCCCCGCAAAAGGCCGACGCACGGACGCGAGCGGAACTGCACACCCAGCTCGGCGCGGGATACTATGAACTGCGCAACTTCAAGGTCGCCATCGAGGCGCTGCACGAGGCCATGCAGGCTGATCCGGACTATGGTCCCGCGCACAACATGTTGGCGCTGGTCTACATGGAATTGCGCGAGGATGCTCTCGCCGAGCAGAGCTTCGGGCGCGCACTGCGCATCAATGCTCTGGACTCGGAGGCCAATAATAACTACGGGTGGTTCCTGTGCCAGCGCAAGCGCTTCGATGCCGCGATGAAGCATTTCGACATCGCTCTGAAAAATCCGCTTTA
>JBIKKL010000550.1:0-3705 GCA_044360365.1 Burkholderiales bacterium
GCGGATCGGTGCGGTCTCTGCGTCACCCGTGAGACTCATGAGGCCGCAGAAGCCCTGGATGATCTGGTCGTAGGTCGGCCGCTGCGAGAGCGGGCCTTCCTGGCCGAAGCCCGATACCGCACAGTAGATCAGGCCAGGATGAACGGCTTTCAGGGCATCGTACCCCAACCCGAGCTTCTCCATCGCACCCGGCCTGAAGTTCTCGATGACGACATCGGCGGTCTTCACCAGTCGCAAGAAGGCGGACTTGCCGCCCTCTGTCTTCAGATTGAGCGTCAGCGATTTCTTTCCCGAGTTGCTGGCGAAGAACGAGGCGCCCATCTGTTTCTTGCCGAGCTCTGGGTCCGCGCCGAACTTGCGTGCGAGGTCACCGATGCCGGGCACTTCGATCTTGATCACTTCGGCACCGAGCATGACGAGCTGATACGTGGCCAGCGGGCCGGCGATCACATTGGTACAGTCGACGATGCGGACGCCGTCGAGCGGCAAAGCCATGGGGGTCTCCTCCCTCGGGAATTGTGCCAGGTACTGTTTGTCCAGTTTGTCGTCGATGATGCACGCGTCCAACCCAGGGTTGCAACCCTGGCTTGAACCCAGGGTTGCAACCCTGGGTTGGGGTTGTAATCGGTGCGGAACGGGCCAATACTACGCGCAGGGTTCTCAGGCCTGGAGGAGGTTCAGTGAAACCGCTTTGTCTTGGCGCCACCGTCGTCGCGATATGCGCATCTGCAATGCATTGTTCGGTCGCCGGGGCTCAATCGAATTATCCGAGCAGGCCCATTCGCGTCATCGCGCCCTTCGCCCCGGGCGGGATCACGACGATGCTTGCCCAGCTCGTGGGGCAAAAGCTCTCCGAGGCTTGGGGGCAGCCGGTCATCGTCGACAATCGGCCGGGCGGAAACACGATCATCGGTACTGAGCTGCTGGCGCGCGCGCAGCCGGATGGCTACACATTGATCCTGACCACGACGAGCCATGTCATCGTGCCGCAGCTGCAAAAGGTTCCTTACGACCTCGTGAAGGACTTCGCGCCGGTCGGGTCGATCTCGAGCAACGAGACCCTCATGCTGACCCACCCCGGCGTGCCGGCGAAATCGTTGCAGGAGCTCATTGCCCTGGCGAAAGCACAGCCGGGCAAGCTCAACTACGCATCCCTCGGTTCTGGCGGCATCCAGCACTTGTCGAACGAGATGTTCAATCTCGCGGCGGGCATCAAGGTGCAGCCGATTCCCTACAAGGGTGCCGGGCCGGCCATCGCCGCGTTGCTTGGGGGGCAAGTCCACATGTCGATCCAGGGGACGGCGCCCTCGCTGCCGCAGATCCGTGCCGGCAAGCTGCTCGG
Source organism: Burkholderiales bacterium (assembly GCA_044360365.1). Taxonomy (GTDB): domain Bacteria; phylum Pseudomonadota; class Gammaproteobacteria; order Burkholderiales; family WYBJ01; genus WYBJ01. Next base: position 1,343 of record JBIKKL010000550.1, read on the forward strand.
GCTTGCGATCACGGGGTCGACGCGCTGGTCACAATTGCCGAACGTGCCGACGTTCATCGAGGCAGGTGTGCCTGACTACGATTCGAAGTACTGGCAATGCATCCTCGCGCCGGGCGGGACGCCGCGTGCGATCGTCGAGAAGCTGTCTACAGAATTGGCTCGCATCATCAATTCGTCGGAGGTCAGGGACAAGTTGCTCGCGCAGGGGATGGACCCCTGGATCGCGACGCCCGCCCAACTTGCCGCTGCGCTCGACAAGGAACGGGTCAAGTACGGAAGGATTATCAAGGCCGCAAACGTGACGGCGGGATCCTAGCACCTCGCATCGAGGCACCTGATCGTGTCCGTGCCTACCGTACGAATGCGATCGACGTTTTGAAGTCGGTCCCTCGGGACGAGTCACGGCAGATACGCCCCCGCATACCCGCGATGAGGATTGCCGTACACTTCCCGGCCCTGATCGCGATGCTCGGTCATGAAGCGTTCGATGTGCTCCGGCGTACCGCCCTTGAGCATCTCTTTCAGTTCGCCGGTGGGATAGAGTTCGCGGTACCGTATCGGTCGACCCACATACGCCGCGCCTTCCGCGAGTTCCGGCAGAACCGTCGTCGGATCGGCGAAGAGGCTTTCCTGGCTCGTCGAGTCGTAGTTGCGCTCGACCTGCGCAGCAGCGTGGAGGATGCCCTCGACGACATCGCTCAGCGTCCGGCCGCTCATCCGGGCTCGCCATGAAGCGCGTAAGAAAAGCAGTTCGTGCGGATCGACCCCGGGGCATTCGCCACGGTACGCAGCCGTGAGGCAGTGATCGGCGGCTGCAAGCAATCGTTGGGTCGCATCCGGTTCGCGTTCGAGCAGACGCAGCAACTGACCGAGCGACGAGCCTTCAAGGTAGCGCGCCGGCGGCATGGGATAACCAGGATCTCCCGGGTTGTGATGATCGACGCGCCACTGCGGCGTGCGGTGTTGCAGTTCGCACTCGACGAACACGAGCGGAACATTCTGCGGCAGCGCGACGGGGTAGGGCCTGCCGCGGCGGGAAACCCCCACGACGCCGTTCGCCTCGTAGGCCGTGCGCGCGAGCACGGGCCGCTCGTCCAGCGCCGCATGCACGCTTTGCAGCCCTTGCGATTTCAGGACGTCGGCGATCTCGCGCATTTCCGGATCGCGTGCGCCGAGCACGAAGCAGGTCTGCCGGTCGATCATGCGGGCAAGACTCGCCAATCGTATTCGCTTGTGGCGGCTGTGCCTGCGCGAATCCGCATGAGCCGCCTCAAGGCTGCTCCTCCTTCGTTTCCTGTCCCTTTCGAGGACGGCTCAGCAGGCCACCGGCCGTCATGACGAGAGAATTCATGACGAACATCGCCGCGAGTCCGAGGGCGCTGCCGATCGCGCCGAATACGACGGGGCCGACCAGCTTGGTGAGGTGGATGAAGCTCATGCGCAGTCCCAGCGCCTCGCCCGTGCGCCCCTTCGGCGAATAGCTGTACATCAGCATCGTGATGATGGGTTGGCCGCAGCCCATGCCGATCCCGAGCATGAACGAGAGCAGGATGAGCACCGGCACGGATTGGAAGAACGGCATCAGCACCAGGCTGATGGCCCCGATGAAGAACGAGTAGGCGAGCAGCTGCTCTTCCTTGAACTTCTTCAGCAGCCGAGCTAGGAAGAACCGGATGGTGAGTTCGGCACCGAAATTGAACGACTGAACGATGCCGATCATCGATGCGGACAGGCCGATACTGTACGCATACACCGGAAAATAGAACTGGTAGAGGTCGCGACCGACGTTGATCAGGCTGCTGGTGGCGATCGCCCGACGCACGTTGCCGATCTTCAACATGCCGTAGACGCTGCCCCTGGCTGGCGTCGATTCCGTCGATGCACGCGGCAGTCGCTTGCCCCAGACGAGCAGCATCACGACCACGATGACGTTGAGCAGCGCCAGATACAGGCAGGTCGTGACCGGTCCGGCAAAATCCACGAAGAATCCGCCGATGAGGGGGCCGAGCAGGTTGGCGATTCCCATGCCGAGACTGAAGTTGGCGAAGTTGCGTGCTCGAGTTTCAGGGGTGCTGATCAGCCCCATGAGGTTCTGCAGGGGCACCACCATCGCGAGCGACAGACCCATCATGGCCGAGGCGATGAACATCGCGGTGAACCCCGGGAAGGCCCACGGGATGAGCAGACCGATTCCGCTCCCCACGGCACACACGAGGAGCGGCGCCCTCGACCCGAAGCGGTCCGCGAGCTTGCCTGCGGGCATCGAGAAGATCATGGGCAATACTGCGAACATGGCGCCCAGCAGGCCGATGACGAATGCGGAGGAGCCGAGCTTGAGGGCGTAGAGCACCAGCACCATATTG
>JBIKKL010000551.1:0-3701 GCA_044360365.1 Burkholderiales bacterium
CGTCGAGCAGACGCCCGTAGATCTCCAGGCTGTCGGTTTCCTCGATGACGATCTCGGTGCCGGCGCTCGTCGAGCCTTCGTCGCGCGTCAGCACCGTGATGCCGCGCACGGTCGTCTGAATCTTGTTCGGGGTTGTCGACGTGTTGAAGATGTTGTCGGCCGCGAGGATGAGGTGCGCATCCGCGCCTTCGAAGCGCATGCCGTTGTTGAGCGTGATGTCGCCCGGCACGACGAAGCGCAGTTCGCCGCCGCCGAGTTCATCGCTGTTGTCGGCAGACGCACTGGTGATGTCGACATTGATGTCGAGATCGGCACCGCGACCGCTCGCCCCTGTGGTGTTCAACAGGGTGATGTTCAAGCCATCCGACGGATCCGATGCCAGAATCGCATTGAACGCCGCGTTGAGCGACAGATGCGGGGTCTTGGCGATGACCCAGTCGAGGTCCTGGGCGTCGATGCGGAAATCGATCTCGCCGTCGTTAAGATCCGCACGGCTTCGTGACAATTCATCGAAGGTGGCAAGGGGAGTCGAGCCACCGAGCAGTTGCGCCCGGGTCAGCGTCGGGCCGACGAAGCCCTTGCTCGTCAGTTCGGCGTCGGTGGCGACGTTCGCTGCGATCAGGTCGGCCCGATCGAGCGTGACGGTGCTGCTGCCGATCCAGTCGGCAGTGATGTCGAAGTCGCCCGTCGCATGGACCGTTCCGTTGAGGCGTACGATCTGATCGAAGCCGGTGACGAGATCGCGCCGGGTCTGGTTGATCAGCACGCTGTCTGCGCGCAGTGGCGAATCGAGCGTCGTCACGATAGCGTCGATCGTCACGTCGGCACCGCCGAAGTTCATCGTGCCGGTGGTGGACTTGAGGGTGAGGGACTCGAGGAACTCCTCCTTGTTGCTCGCCTCGTCGATGACTGTGCGGACCGCCTGGAGATCCACCTGTTCGATGCCGGTGCCGCTGCTGAAGCGGATCACCTCCCGTCCGCTGCGCATCTCGCGGTCGTTCACGATCAGCACGTCTTCGCCGCCTGCCACCGGATTCATGCCCGGCAGATTGGTCAGCACGATCCTGTCCAGCGCCCCCGAGTTGTCGACGATGTCGACGATCCCGTCGGCCTTGTTCGACGTCTGCGCGGCCAGTTCGACGGTATAGGTTTCCGAACCGCCCGTATCTTCGATGACGATCGTGCGCTCCGGCAGATCCCGGATGAAGACGATATCGTTGCCGCTGCCCAGGATGATCTTGCCGACCGTGGCGCGCCCCGTGCGCAGTTCGTCGGCACCGGTGTTGATCGAGACGTTGTTGCCGTTGATGTTGACGAATAGATCGTCGGTCACGCCGCTCAGATCGAGCGTGACGAGCCCCTGCGTATCCTGGAAACGATCCTCGCCGAAGCCCGTGCTGAAGCGGTAGGTATCGTTGCCGCCACCGCCGTTAAGGTTGTCGACGCCCTCGCCGCCGTCGATGTCGTCGTCGGCGCCCTGGGCGCTGATTCGGTCCTCGCCCCGGCCGCCACGCAGGGTGTTGATGCCCAAGCCGCCGGTGATGCGATCGTTGCCGTCGCCGCCGTCGATCGTGATCGTGCCGGTCGCCGCGACGGCGCTCAGCGTGTCGTCTTCGTCACCGCCGAGCAGCACGGCAGCCCCCATGCCCGCTGTGAGTCGATCCTTGCCGGCACCGCCGGAGAACTCGACCGCGACGCCCGTGAGGCCGGAAGCGTCGAAGACGTCGTCGCCGGCACCGCCATCGGCGATCACCTTCGTGAAGCTGCCGGTGTAGGTCTGCGACCAGTCGTCATAGGCGACGGTGATCGAACCCGAATTGCCCGTGATCGTGAAATGCTCGCCACCGTCGAGCGTATCGAGATACTCGCGCTCTCCGGCGCGGCTGCCGGTATGGAGGACCAGCGTGTCGCCATCGACATGCGCCAGGGTCGGCTGTACCTGAGGTGCGTTGTATTCGGCTTCGAAGATCGTGATGTCGACGATCGTCCAGTCGACGACCCGCTTCATGATCTTGCCCACGAAGGGGATCGAGATGCCGACGTCGACGAAGGCATAGACTTCCGCGAACACGCGCGCGTCGATGTTGATGAGGTTCGCCGGTCCGCCGGGCGCGCCGAGTCCCGTGTACTCCCACATCGTGATGAGTTCGGATACGCGGATCTTGCCGTCGTGCACGACGTCCATGAGGTCGAGGCCGACTTCGAAGCCGATCACGCCGCCGATCCCCGCCTCCACCAGCGCGAGCCACAACGCCGCTTCGATGCCGATCTCCGCGCGGAAGAACAGTTCGTCCTTCTCGTCGCCGAGGCTCACCTTGGTACTGCCGTTGTTCTCCTCCATCCGGATCGCGTAGTCGCCGATGAAGAAGCCATCGAGCGCGAGCCACGGATTGCCGGTTTCGATCGCCTTGCGGATGCCGTAGGTGTCGAAGCCGAACGAGAGGTCGGCGCCGATTTCGAATCCGCCGACCGCGCGCACGTTGATGACGACCGGTCCGATCGTGATTGCCGCGATCTGCTGGCTGAACCGCATCGCGTATTCGAGCAGCGGCAGTTCGTACGTGAAGAGGATCGCGTCGCCGCCCGTCAGCAGCTGGGCCCAGTTGCCGATGTCGGTGATGTACTCGAGGATGCGGAAGCCGGAGCGATCGGTCGACGAACCACCCTGCGGCCCGCTGCCTATGCGGCCGCTGGCGGACGAGGACAAGTCGTCCATGAAGCTTTGCAGGAAGTTGTTCACCGCTGCGCCTGCCTGGCTGGAGGTGATCTGCAGATCCTCGTCGCGACCGCGTCCCAGGCCGATGATGCTGCCGAGGAGGATTTCACCGTTCTCGCCGAGCAGCGAGTTGATCTGGTTCGCGAGATCGATCGCCGTCTGGGCCGCGCGGAAGAACTCGGCCGGAATCTCCGGATAGCCGCTCAGCCCAGCGACGAAATTGATCAGCCCGATGAGCGTCGGATCGTCGAGGAACACGTCGAGCCCCGGGATGGGCGTGAGCAGCGTATCGATGATGGGCTCGAACGGCGACAGGATCTCGTGGATCTGTTCGGCGATCGGCTTCAGGAATTCGCTCACGAAGGTACCGACGTCGAGACGCAGGTTCACGAGCCCGATGTCGGGATCGCGCATGCCTTCTTCGAGCGACCAGCCCCAGTCGAACTGCAGATCGGCCTTGAGCTTCGGCAAGCCGCTCGTATCGGCGAGTTCCAGCGTGAGGCCGAGATTGAGTTCGGCTTCCACGCCCATGTCGACGGTGAACAGGCGGTCGATCGGGGTGGAGAGGATGTGGTTGAGCGACATCCGGCCGGTCTCTTCGTCGCCGTGGAGATCGACTTCAAGAAAGCCGAACAGTCCGCTCGGCTGGAAGCCGACCTGCGAGGGTTCGCGATCCGTATCTTCCGCGGTGAGCTTGAAGAAGAGCAGCGTGCCTTCGGCGATGAAAGGCGTCACGACGGTATTGTCGAGCGGCTTGCCGTCGAGGAAGGCACCAATCTCGACCTTCAGTTCCGGATCGTTCTCGCGATCTTCGTCGGCATCGTTGGTCGTGAGGTAGAACCCGTCGGTCACCGACAGGCCCATGCCGAAGTCGAAGCTCCAGTCGAGCTGCACGGCGAATCCGCCGTCGACGTTGAGGCCGAAGCCCGGCAGGTCGATGTCGAGCGGAATGTCGATGCCCGTGCCGAACGCGGTGCCGCCGAGG
>JBIKKL010000063.1:0-13165 GCA_044360365.1 Burkholderiales bacterium
ATCGAGATCTACGGTCGCGATGGCACGCTGATGGTCACGGGCAACGTTTCATCGCAGCGCGGCGAGATGCTACGCATCCAGGGGGCGCAGAAGAGCCACGATCTCGTCGACCTCGCGATCCCCGACAAGTATGTCTACGTGCCGCCGGAGTTTCCGCGCGGTGACCCGTTCAACGTCGGGCAGATGTATACCCTGTTCGCAGAGGCCGTCCGCACGGGCAGGAGTCGCCTGCCGAGCTTCGACACGGCCGTCGATCTGCATCGATTCCTCGACACGATACTCGCCGCCTCGGAGACCGGTGACGAACTCGAGGTCCGGTGAGCCGACGAACCACGCAGTGCCGATGCCACGGGTGACGCAGCCGAACGTCATGTTGGTGTAATCTGAGGGCCTGCAGCAGGACGCCGGCTACAGGCGCCGCTGCGAACCTCGGAGGATGGTCATGAACAAGCTGTGCCTGTACGCGCTGGCGGGCGCACTGTCGCTCGCCTGCAATTCGGCTTCATCGCAGAGTTATCCGTCGAAACCGCTGCGTCTCATCATCCCGTCGGCCGCGGGCGGGAGTCCCGATACCAACGCCCGCACCATCGCTGCCGAGCTGGTCAAGCAGATGGGTCAGCAGATCGTTGCCGAAAATCGCCCGGGCGCGAGCGGCATTCTGGGGTACGAACAACTCGCCCGCGCTGCGCCCGACGGCTACACCCTCGCTTACGTCTCGAATTTCATCGCGACCAATCCGAGCATGTACCTGAAACTGCCCTACAGCTTCGAGCGCGACTTCCAGCCGGTGGCCCTCTACTTCTCCGGCATGAATCTGCTGGCCGTGCACAACTCGGTGCCCGCGCGATCGGTGAAGGAACTGCTCGCCATCGCCAATGCCCAGCCGGGCAAGCTCACGTTCGGCAGTTCCGGCATCGGCGCGACGCCGCACCTGTCGATGGAACTGCTCAAGAACATGACGCAAACCCGGATGGAACACATCCCGTACAAAGGCACCCCGCAGGCGCTCACGGATCTCATGGCGGGACAGATCGACATCCTCTGCGACAACATGGCACCGACACTGCCGCTGGTGAAGGCAGGCCGCATTCGAGGTCTCGCCGTGACCGGCTCGCAACGCGCGCCGTCGATCCCCGAGTTGCCGACTATCGACGAAGCCGGTGTTCCAGGCTACAAGCTCATGGGGTGGGCCGGCATCGCAGTGCCGGCGGGTACGCCGCGGGAGATCGTGGTGCGGCTGAACAGCGAGATCAACAAGGCGTTGAAGTCGCCGACGGTGTTGAAATCCATCGAGGCGCGCAGCGGCTTGCCGATGGGCGGCACGCCCGAGGAATTCGGCGATCACGTGCGCAAGGAAACCGAGCGCCTCGCCAAGCTGATCAAGGCGATCGGCATCAAGCCCCAATAGCCGACCGACGATGCCGCGCCCGTTCGATCGTTTTCGACGGGCGCAGCCGATGTCCTACAGCGGCTTCACCAGCAGCTTGCGGACCTTGACCGGACCGCTGTTCAGCTGCACGCCGATACGCCCCTCGGGAAACCTGCCGTCGTTCGCGTGGGCCGTGACCTGGCCATTGAACTTGACGACGATCTCGGCGCCCTTCGCATAGATCTCGAACGTGTTCCAGCGTCCCCCGGCCTTGTGCACGGGCTGCACGGACGCCACATTCACGAGACTGCCGGTGCTGTACGCGGGGTTCGGATTCTTGTCCCAGATCTGCACCTCGTACGCGCCCGTCGCGGTGGTCACTTCCTTGGGGTTCATGGCCCGGATGTAGATGCCGCTGTTGGTGTCGTCGGCCGCCCACACCTCTGCGTATAGTTCGAAATCCTTGAACGAGCGCTTCGACACGAGCACGCTGGCCGCTTTGCCGGTCTTCTTGTCGCCGACGATGGCGCCGTCCTCGGCGCGCCAGTTGCCGCCGTTGGTGTTGTCCCAGTTCTCGAGCCCGGAAGCGCCATCGATCAGGGTGACCCATCCCTGAGATGGCAGGAAGTGACCGCACCCTGCCATCGACACAACAAGGACGAAAACCCCGATGACATGCGCGATACGTCGTTTCATGACGCCCCTCCCCCGATGGTTGGCATAACGGCGTCAGGATGCGCCCGACTGCATGGAGACGTCAAGAAAACGCCGTACGGTCCATGCGCAGAGACTGCCGAGAGCGGCAGATGCACGAGATACGCAGTGCGGCTTACCTCGTTGGACATTCGCTCGACTGCTGTCAATCGTCGCCTGCGTAGACCTTGAGGTAAGCGGAGCGCCCGCCTTCGGCTGCAATCGTCGTGCCGGTGAGCATGCGCGATTCATCCGACGCGAGAAACACGACGATGTTCGCGATGTCGATGGGATCGCCCACCGAAAAGGGATAGAGCTTCTGGGCAATCTTGCGTTCGAGTGCCGCGCCGGTCGGCTTGTCGTTCAACAACCACTCTTTGTTCTGATAGCGATTCAGGTGACGCTCGGTGCGTATGCTGCCGGGCCCGATCGCGTTGGCGCGTATGCCGTGCTCCACGTACTGCGCCGCCAGCGTCTTCGTGAAGGACATGATGCCGCCCTTCGCCGCGGCATAGGCCGGACGGTACATGCCCACCATGCCGACCATCGACGAGAAGTTCACGATCGACCCGCCGCCCGCTGCAATGAGATGCGGGATGCCGTGCTTGCAGACGAGAAACGGATGCAGCAGATTGAGATTGATGGTCCGCTGCCAGACGTCGAGGCTCATCTCGTGCACGGGCGCATCTTCGAGGAGCGATCCGCCGGCGCAATTGACGAGGATGTCGAGCTTGCCGAAGCGAGCCACTGCGGCCTCGACTGCGCGCTTTACGTCGGCCTCCTGAGTGACGTCGGCCTGGATGAACAAGGCATCGCCGCCCGCCGCACGGATATCGGCTTCGGCCTTGCGCCCCACGGCTTCGTTGATATCCACGATCGCGACCTGGGCGCCTTCCTTGATGAACTCGATCGCACTGCACTTCGCGATACCTGCCCCACCCCCGGTCAAGAAACCCACTTTGCCATAGAGTCGCCCCACGTCACCCTCCTCCTGAACAACCTATTGGATCTTGATGCCCGCCGCGGCCACGACCTTCGCCCACTTCTTGAGATCGCTTGCCATCGCCTGGCCGAACTCCTCCGGCGACGCAGCGCGTGGTTCGGCACCCTGATTCGACAGCTGGCGGCGCGCTTCGGGATCCTGCAGCCAACCGTTGATTTCCTTGTTGAGTCGCCCGACGATGGCCGGCGGCAATCCGGCCGGACCCACGATCCCGTACCAGCCGCTCACCTCGTAGCCGGGCATGCCGCCTTCGGCGATGGTGGGCACGTCGGGCAGCGCGGATGCTCGTTGCGACGTCGTAACCCCGATCGGCACCAGACGCTTGCTGCGGATGTGGCCGACCGAGGCGGGAATCGACGGGAAGAGGAACTGGATCTGCCCGCCGATCAGGTCGGCCACGGCCAGCGATTGACCCTTGTACGGGACGTGCACATAGTCGACCTTCGCCATGACCTTGAAAAGTTCGCCCGACATGTGACTCGGCGAGCCCACGCTCGACGAACCATAATTGAGCTCACCCGGGCGCGAGCGCGCAATCGCGATGAAGCTCTTGACGTTCCGCGCGGGCAGCGAGGGGTGTACGACCAGCACGTTGGGGACGTTCGCCACCAGCGCAATCGGGGAGAAATCCTTCACCGGATCGAACGGCAGTTTCGCGTACACCGAGGCGTTGATCACGAACCCCTCGGGAATCATCTGGATCGTGTACCCGTCGCGGGCCGACTTGGCCGTCAGCTCGCCGCCGATGATGTGGTTCGCCCCAGGTCGGTTCTCGACCACGACCTGCTGCCGAAACGCTTCGCCTAACCGGGCGCCGGCTGCGCGCGCGAGGATGTCCGTCGCGCCGCCCGGCGCGACGCCGACGATCATTCGGATCGGCTTGTTCGGGTAGTCCTGCTGCGCATGGATGCTGCTCGCCGCAAGGGAAAGGAGTGCCCCGGAGAAAAAGAATGAAACGACAGTACCGTTCACGTGCATGCGGCCTCCTCCGGACGTCGTTCGTTCGCAAGTTTCGCCGCGGTGCGGCGTGACGCGAACGGCCAGTGCCAAGCATCATAGGCATGTACGCTTCGGAGCGAAAGAAAAAAAGGAGCAGGACTCATGACGGATCCCCGCAATCACCGCGTCCACCTCGTTGCCGGCGGTTTCCCGCCGGGCGCCAGCGCCGGCCACGATCACGATTTCGTCCGGCTGCGCCTGCTCGAACTGCTCTATGAATGCGGCAAGCGGGGCTCCGTCTCGAACGACTTCGCCGACGTCGACAAATGGCTCGCAGTGTCCCGCCTGCTCGTGACCTACACCGCAGGGCCGTACCCCAACGAAGCGCAAACCAATGCCATCCAGGCGTGGCTCGAAGGCGGCGGTCACTGGCTGGCACTGCACGGGTCGAGCGGCGGGCGGGCCGAGCGGGTCGAAGGGGTGCGGGAGCGGCGGTCCGTGAAGGGCAGGCACCACGACCTCCTGGGCAACCGTTTCCTGATTCATCCGCCGATTCGCAAGTTTCGCGTCGACGTCGCCGATCCCGATCACCCGGTCACACGCGGCCTCGGCGCATCGTTCGAGATCGAGGACGAACCCTACTTCATCGAGATGCTGCAGCCGGGGTCGACACGGATACTGCTGACGGCCGACTACGGCCCGGGGGCTGCACCCGCCGCGATGCCGGCCCTCTATGGCGGAGACCCTTCGCTGCAATCGGACGGCCGTACCCGCGTGCTTGGCTACACTCGGGACGTCGGTCAAGGTTGCGTCACCTACCTCGCGTTCGGGCACTGTCATGATCCGGCCGCACGAGCAGACCGCAAGGACACCACGGACTATCCGGGCACGTTTCGCCCGCCGTGGCAGTCACCGGCCTTCAACACATTGCTACGCAATGCGATCGCGTGGCGCAGCGGCTCCTGACCTACGATTGAACGATACGCCCACCTGTGCACTAAAAAGGAGACCCTCATGTCGGAAAAGCCGACCTTCGGACGCTACGCAGAAATCCCCTACGACGAGATGACACCCGAGCAGCAGGAAGGCTTCCAGGTACTGATGGAAACGCGCGGCCGCCTGCCCGGTCCGGCGAAGATCTACGTGCACAATCCGAAACTCGCGAAGGTACTCGGTCCGCTCGGTGCGCACTTTAGAACCGGCTACTCGTTGAGCGAGCGGGAGCGCGAGATCGCGGTGTGTGTCGTGTGCAGCAAGTACCGCTCGACGTATCCGACCGGCGCGCACGAAAAGCATGCCAAGAATTCAGGACTGCCAGCCGGGAAAATCGACGCCATCCTGTCCGGTCTGCCAACGACGTTCGACGATCCGCGCGAACAAATCGTGTACGAGATGTCGGTGTGCCTGATCGAAGGGCGTTGGGTGGCCAACGGACTTTACGAGCGCGCCCTCGCGATCCTGGGTCATGTCGGCATCACCGATACCATCGGCCTGCTCGGCTTCTATGCGACGGTGTCAATGACGCTCTCGTTCTACGACGTCCCCTCCGGCGCGACAGGCATGCCGCGCTGACCTCGAAATTCGGTGCCAGGCACGTGCCTGGCACCGAATTTCCTCAGGCTGAACGTCGAAGGACGAAGTCCCGGGTCAGGTGCGCGCAATCCCTCGGCCGGGCGCCGCCCACGTGCCAGCCGTCGCACGGTAGCGTCGCGAGATCCGAATCGGGGATCGTCTGCTGCCACGATTTCGTTTCGGCAATCGGCCGCAGCTTGCCTGCCGCCGCGGCGATGACCAGCGTCGGACAGCCAATGCGCTGCACGTCGTTCTCAATGTCTACGGTGGGCACCCAGCGCAGATAACTCTGCATCGTACTGAGCGGCGTACGTGCCGTGAGTTCGATCCACCATCGGATCGCGGCGGGCGAGAGCATCGTGCCGAACCGCGCCGGCATGCTCGCCTCGGCCCAGGCAGCAACACCCAGACGTTCCAGATCGGCGCGCCATTGCCGAGTATCCCCACCCTTTACTGCCCCGCCGATCGTGGTCAGGGTACGCACGCGCTGTGGATGATCGGCCGCCAGCATCATCGCCATCCATGCGCCGCTTTTCGCGCCGACGAGATGCACGGGCCCGCCGCCGCAGCAATGGTCGATGACCTGCAGCAGATCGCTCACGATACGAGGCATCGACCAGACATAGTCCGCGGCCATGGGCGTCGATCGGCCGAAGCCGCGAATGTCAGGCCGAACGATCCGGAAGTCGGCGCCAACGATGGGCAGCCACTCGCGCCAGGCCTCGCTCGATTCACCGAAGCCATGCACGAGCATCATCACGGGTGCCGAGCGGCCGGGCGGGGTGAAGTCCTCGACGGACACGAAGAGTTCGGCACCGTCGTCGGCGACGACCCGCTGTTCGCTACAGGCGTAATCCATGGCTCATCCATCATTCAGACACGTGGGCGAAGCTTAGCTGCAAAACACCTGCCTGGGCGCATGCAAGTGACGCGGTGTGGATGCCGGCCACCAAGCCGCAGAAAGCCCCTCGCACCAGCCCACGCCACACTTCGGCAGGCACCGTAGCTTCCGCGCTCGCCTGGCGGCAAAATAGCTGCTTGCCGATGTCATGGCCCTTCTTCCCACCTCCAATGACGCCTCTGCGCTTTCTTTTCGGACTCACGTTGCTCGGCCAGTCGGGCTTTCGCGGCAGTCGACTGCTCTTGTCGCTCTTCGCACTGGAACTTGGCGCCAGCGCCTTCACCGTCGGCTTGCTGCTCGCGGTCTATTCGCTCACGACGGCTGCGTTCGGCTGGCCGCTCGGCAAATGGTCGGATCGCATCGGATGCCGCATCCCGATGCTCGTAGCGTCCGTCGTGAGCGCAGCCGGGTTCTGCCTTCCGTTCCTCTACCCGACGGTCGCCGCGCTGTTTGTCGCAGCCGTCATCAACGGTGTTGCCTACTGCATGTATCACGTCGCCCAGATGCACGCGGCGGGCATACTGAGCACAGCGCAGACGCGCAAGAAGAACCTCGCCAATCTGTCGCTCATGTTCTCGGTCACGAACTTCTCCGGACCGCTGGTCGCGGGCTTCTCGATCGAACTCGTCGGCCACGAACGTGCATGCCTCGTCTTTGCCGCCTTGTCGCTGCTGAGCGCGCTCATTCTCGTCTTTGGCACGAAGCTGCTTCCGCGCGGATCGGGGCACGAAACGAATTCCGGGGGCAGCCTCCGGGAACTGCTCGACGACCCGCGCCTGCTGAAGATTCTCCTGGTCGGCAGTCTCGTGTTCGCCGCCATCGACGTGTTCCAGTACTACGTGCCGGTCTACGCGCATTCGCTTGCGCTCTCCCCTGCAGCCGTCGGGATGATCATGGCCTGCTTTCCGGCGGCGGCGTTCATCTCCCGCGTGTGCCTGAACTGGTTCATGGAGCGTTCGAGCGTCGAAGCCATCCTGCGGCGCTCGTTCCTTCTCGCCTCCGCGGCATTCGTGCTGTTCCCGTTCTTCGAGAACGCCTACGCGCTCGCAGCCATTGCGTTCCTCTACGGCTTTGGCCTGTGCGTCGGCCAGCCGCTGACGCTCATACTCGCGTACGAGAATGCCAGCAAGGAGCGGGCCGGCGAGGTCATCGGCATCCGGGAATCCGTCAATCAGAGCACGCGCGTCGTGGCCCCCGTCGTCTTCGGCGCGATCGGATCGGTGACGGGCCTGATCCCGGTGTTCTTCGTCGGTGCCGCGATGCTCGGCTTGGGCGCGTTCATGCTGAGGCCCGGCAATCTTTCGACGGCGAAATCTCCGCCGACAGCTCGATAGCGTTCGTCACCGACACAGGCCAGGGATTCTCGCTTACCATCGCGACTCCATTCCGCCGAGGAGATCCTCATGCCTGTCTATGAACGCGGTCCTGCGCGCATTCGCTATGAAGTCGCCGGTTCCGGCTTCCCGCTATTCGTCATCTACGGCGGCGGACTCAATTCGAAAGTGACGTACGCCAACGGCCCCTTCGATGCCGTGGCCGAGTTCAGGAACGAGTACAAGGTCATTACGATGGATCTGCGCAACGCCAACGGCGGCGAATCCATCGGCCCGCTCGACGTCGAAGACCCCTGGAAGATGCACACCGACGACCAGATCGGTCTGCTGAACCATCTCGGCGTCGACAAGTTTCTGGTCATGGGCTTCTGCATCGGCAACCCGCTCATCTGGAATCTCATCCAGCGCGCGCCGGGGCGGGTTGTCGCGTCGGTACACGCGCAACCGAGCGGCGTCGATCCCAAGCTGCCCGGTTACTTCATCAAGAGCAATACGAACGGCTGGGGGCCGAAGCTGTTGGCGAACCGTCCGGATCTCGATCAGGCAACCGTCGACAAGTTCTTGCAGAAGATGTACGGCAATGTCGATTTCGTGCTGACTGCCACGCGCGATTTCGTACGCAGCCATCAGCAGCCGCTGCTCGTGCTGCCTGACAACACCGACCCGCATCCTTACGAAACAGCCATGGAGATGGCCCGGCTCGCGCCGAAGGCGGAGGTGAGCCTCTACCCCTGGAAGAACTCGAAGGAAACCGTCGCATTCGCGGTGCGCCACATCCGCACGTTTCTGCGCGCCTACGCGCCGCGCTGAACGCCATACACGGCCGTAGCCTTCAGCGCACGCGGCGCATCCCGGCGCCATGACCGGGATGCGCCGCGAATCGCATCGACCCGCCCCATCGGCGCTTTGCTATAGCGGTCGCACCTGCACCTTGCGCCACTTGATCGGCCCGCCGGGTGCGCCCTTCGGTCCATTGGCGAACTGGAGCGAGAACGGCCCTTCCTTGAACTTGTCGTTCACCATATGCACGGTGACTTGTCCGTTGAACTTAACCGTCACGTGCGAGCCCTTGGCATAGATCTCGATGTTGTTCCATTTCCCGCCGGCTTTGTAGAGCGCGGGGACCGGCACCTGGGCGAAATCCACGATTGCGCCGGTCGCGTATTCCTGACCCGGACGCTGGTCGTAGATGTTGACCTCGTACGAATTCGCCGCACCGACGCTTTTCGGGTTGCTCGCTCGGATGAAGATACCGCTGTTGGTCGAGGTATCGGCCCAGAATTCCGCGTAGATCTCGAAATCCTTGTAGGCGTTCTTGGTGACGAGATGGCCGCCCTTGCCCTTGTCGGCGACGATCGCACCGCCCTCGGCCCGCCAGTTCGCATTGCCGATGGCATTGAAGTTCTCAAGCCCCTTTTCCCCATCGATGATCGTGACCCAGCCGGAATCGGCACTGCGGTGGGCACAGCCCGCGACGAAAAACGCAGCGACCAGCAGCAACGCGACAAGATGCTTCATGAGACCCCCCCTTGGTTAGGACGGCACCGTGATCGGCCCGTAGGCGGATTCTCCGCTCTGGCATGACGATGTCAATGCCGCGCAGCAAGGCAGGCACGACGAGTTGTCTCCTGCACACCGCATACAAAACCGGCTCTGCCGGGAGAAAGCGCATTGCCGACTTCCCCGCCTGCGCTATGATGTGCCCGCAACGCGCATCTCACCACTGGAGGAGGAAACGATGCAACGCAATGTCATCGCGCTCGCGCTTGGCGCACTGATCGCCGCTCCCGTCGCAGCGCAACAAGTCACGTTCATGACCGGCCCGCAAGGGGGGGTCTGGGTGCCGCTCGGCGGCGCGCTCAAGGGCATGTGGGAGAAGGCCATCCCGGGACTCAGCGTCACCGCGACGCCGGGCGCCGGCATCGCGAACGTCCGCGGCGTCGACGAGGGAAAGGCACACATCGGCTTCGGCAATTCGAGTTCGACCGTCGACGGCATCGCCGGCCGTGCGCCCTTCAAGAAGAAGGTCACCAACGTCTGCCAGGTCGCGAACATCTACCCGCAATACTTCCAGGTCGTTGCGGTGAGCAGCGCAAACGTCAAGTCGTTCGCCGATCTCAAGGGCAAATCCGTCGTCACGCAGCCCAAGGGAAACACGGGCGAATTGCTGACGGACCTCGTGCTCAAACTGAACGGCATGGATTACAAATCGTTGTCGAAGGTCAACTTCCAGGCTTCGTACACCGATGCAGTGTCGATGGTGAAGGACGGTCACGCCCAGGTGTTCACGCTCGGCACGACCGCCCCCGCTTCCTCTGTGATGGATCTCGCCAGCGCCCGCGACATCACGATCGTTCCCGTCGACGACAAGACCATGAGCGCGCTCAAGAAGGAAAACGCGGGCTACATGACGCAGATCATCAAGGCCGGCACCTATCCGAAGCAAACCCAGGACGTTCCCGTCATCGGCTACACGGCACACATCATCGCCGCATGCGATTTGCCTGAGCAGACCGTCTATACCATGGTGAAGACGATGGCGCAGAACGTGGAGTCCATGTCCGCCGTGAACAAGGCGATCGGTGGACTCACGCCCAAGGACATGGCCGTCGATATCGGCGTACCCATGCACAAGGGCGCGCTGAAGTTCTACAAGGAAGCCGGGGCGCTGTAGTCTTGCAGCAGGCTTCTCGAGCGCGAAGCGGCGAGCAAGCCTCGCTTCGCGTCGCAAGATCCATAGGCGCTCCGGGGAGGGACATGCCTTGACCGACACGACGACGCCGTCGGAACCGATACGCTCCGACGAGAAGGCCGCCACCGCCCCGACGGCTCGCGCGCTGAAATGGCTGGTGAGCGCCGTAGCCATTTCGATGTCGCTTTATCACATGTACGTTGCCGCCTTCGGTCCACCCGAAGCGGTGGTTTTCCGCGGCATTCACCTCATGTTTGCGGTCGGGCTTGTTTTTCTGCTCTATCCGAGCCGCACACAAGGCAGCGCTGCCTGGCGGACTCTGGATTTCGCGCTGCTGCTGCTCGGGCTCGGGTTCGTTCTCAACATCCTGCTCAACTACGACGCCTTCGTCGAGCGCATCATCTACATCGACGAACTTACGACCGCCGACAAATTCTTTGCAGTCGTTGCGGTCCTGATCGTGCTCGAGGGCACTCGACGCGTGATCGGTTGGGCGTTACCGCTCACGGCCATCGTCTTTCTCATCTATGCGGCAGGCTTCACCGAAGTGAAGCTGCCGGTGCTGATGGAACAAGTGTATCTCTCCACCGAGGGCATTTTCGGCTCGACCCTCGGGGTATCGGCGAGCTACGTGATGCTGTTCGTGATCTTCGGCGCCTTCATGGAGAAAAGCGGCACCGGCCAGCTCTTCATGGATTTTGCGCTCTCGCTCACGGGTCACACGGCAGGCGGCCCGGGCAAGGTCGCGGTCGTGAGTTCGTCGCTGTTCGGCACGGTATCGGGCAGCGCAGTAGCGAACGTGATGGTCGACGGCCCGATCACGATTCCGCTCATGAAGCGCACGGGCTTCCGACCGCCGTTCGCCGCCGCAGTGGAATCGGTTGCATCGACGGGCGGACAACTGATGCCGCCCGTCATGGGAGCGGCCGCGTTCGTGATGGCGGAATTCCTATCCGTACCTTATGCGCAGGTTGCACTGTGGGCATTGGTGCCGGCATTGCTGTACTACGTTGCAGTGTTCTTTGCAGTGCACTTCGAAGCCAAGCGCTATCGCCTAGCTGGTGTCCCGAAGTCCGAATTGCCGCGCTTCACGTTCGTGATGGCCCAGCGGGGGCATCTCTTCACCCCGATCCTCATCGTACTGGTCGGCCTTTTCCTCGGCTATTCGGCGCCACTGTGCGCACTCGCGGCAGCCCTCGCGTGCATGCCCGTGGCGGCGATGCGCAAAACGACGCGCGAAGGTCTGCGGTGGGGCCAGGTGCTCGAAGCGCTGGATGAAGGCGCGAAGGCCGCACTCTCCGTGGCCATGGCGTGTGCTTGCGCCGGCATCGTCATCGCCTGCGTCACCATCACCGGGCTTGGCATCGTATTCACGCAGGCCGTGATCGCGTTGGCGCAAAGCCATCTGCTGCTGGCACTGATCCTCACCGCACTGGCCGGTATCGTGCTCGGCATGGGCATGCCTACCACGCCGGCCTACATCGTCATGGTGGCACTGCTGGTGCCGGCGGTGATCAAGATGGGCGTCGTTGCGCCCGCCGCCCACATGTTCGCGCTCTACTTCGCGATCCTGTCTGCGATCACCCCACCGGTAGCCCTCGCGGTGTTCGCAGCCGCCACCCTGGCCAAGGC
Source organism: Burkholderiales bacterium (assembly GCA_044360365.1). Lineage (GTDB taxonomy): Bacteria > Pseudomonadota > Gammaproteobacteria > Burkholderiales > WYBJ01 > WYBJ01. Next base: position 12,136 of record JBIKKL010000063.1, read on the forward strand.
AAACATCTGGGAATCCGGATTCGCGGCAATGCGCGCGGCGGCCCCCGCCTACATCGTCCCGTTCATGTTCGTTTACGAGCCGATGCTGCTGCTGATCGCGAAGGACTGGGCCAGCGAATGGATTTGGGTGTTGTGGTCGGTATGCACTGCACTGGTCGGCGTGACCTGTCTCGCCGGGAGCCTCTTCGGCTGGCTGCTGGGGCTCGCATCGCTGTGGCAGCGGGTTCTGCTTTTCGTGGCCGCGATGTGCCTCATCAAGCCAGGCCTCATCACCGACGCGATCGGGTTCTGCACGCTCGCCGTGGTTCTCGCCGCACAAGTCGTCGAGCTCCGGCGCATGCCCACCGAAGCGCCTGAACAATCCAGGTAGAAAACAGCTTCGACCACGAAGCTACTTTCGCAGCAGCCGCCAGAGCGTGGCCTGATCGGGGAATCCCGTGGCTTCGAAGTTGATGCCTTTCTGGAAATCAGCCAACGCGGTCTTCGTTGCGTCTGAGAACGTACCGTCGGCTTCACCCTGATAGAGCTGCCGTGCGGCGAGCGTTTCCTGAATGCGACGGATCGTCGCCTGGTACAGCATCGTCGTACGCGTGCCGTCGCTCACCTGGACCCGCTCGGACGTTGCGCGCAGGCGGTCGTCCGCCAGCTTGCCTATCATCGCGTTCATCACGGGATAGAGTCGATCCTCCGGATGCTTCGCGCAGTGATCCCCGATGACGGCAAGCAGCAGTTCCGTCGACTCAAACGAGGTGATGTCGAACGTATCGTTGACGTAGCGATTGTGCGCCGACAGGTAGCCCTCCACCCAGCCGCCGATGAGGAAGTAGCCGTTCGACTTCTTCTCCCGCTCTGCAGCCAGAACCTTGCAGGGCAGCGTACCAGCACCCTTGACCGCGAAGCGGCCGTTGGAGTCTTCGGCCCCAACGGGCAACGCATGGGTTGCCAACACCAGACACCCCGCGACAACGCCACCCCGCGACAAATCACCCCATGCGAAGCGGGCACTCATGACGTTTGCCTGCGCAGTTCC
>JBIKKL010000064.1:0-13162 GCA_044360365.1 Burkholderiales bacterium
AAGCTGCGCGCGGATGCCTATTCGGCCATGGAGCAGCTTCAGGCCGCCGGTTTACTTTTCATCCCGATTACCGGACGGCCCGCCGGCTGGTGCGACCACATCGCAAGAATGTGGCCGGTTGATGCCGTCGTGGGAGAGAACGGCGCATTCTGGTTCCGCTACGATCACTCAACGCGCACGATGACGCGTTGGTTCGCCAAGAACGAGGAAGTTCGACGGTCGGATCGCCACCGACTACGCGGTATCGGCACGGAAATTCTGCGCGAAGTACCCGGCGCGAACGTGTCGGCGGACCAACTCTATCGGGAAGCGGATCTCGCCATCGATTTCTGCGAGGACGTACCACGTCTGCCCGACACCGCGATCGCGCGCATCGTCGAGATCATGACGACACACGGCATGACGGTGAAGATCAGTTCCATCCATGTGAACGGATGGTTCGGCGCCTACGACAAATTGTCCACGACCCTAGACATGCTGGTTCAGGCGTTCGGCTGCGAACGAGACAGCGTAGCGCATCGCTTCGCGTACATCGGCGATTCGCCAAACGACGAACCGATGTTTCGCCACTTCGACTGCACAGTGGGTGTGGCAAACGTCGCGGATTTCGTCGGACGCATGCTGACGTTGCCGCGATTCATCGCGCGTGAGCGCGGCGGCTCGGGATTCGCCGAATTCGCCGAGCGTATCGTTCATGCACTTGCAGCCCGGTGAGTTCTCGATCACCGCACGCGGCGGGTGCCGTAACCCTCGTCTTCTATCCGGTCCCGGAAAAAACTCGTGATCGACGAAGCACTCATCAGCGCGCGATGAACATCGGCTGACACGCCCGTGTATTGAACGATCGATCCACCGGAAAACTCGACCTCGAGCACCCGTGCTTTCGCGTCGTAGCCGACCGAACAAAGTGTGCTGGAACTGACGCGCTTGCGCTCCATGATCATTCGATCGAGAGCTGATCGCGCGGCGTGCCGACGCAACCAACACGACCCATGCGCAATTTCATGCCGTTGTCAAGCCAGGCGTGGAACTCAACCTGAATAGATATTGCATTACAACAATGTTTCTCATAATGCACAATCCAAGTAGATTTTACTTCGTGAAATCCTTTGCCACTAAAAACTATTTTATCTTCAGTAAGTTACGTCACTCCGGATTGTGAGATCCTCTCGGTTTGGCATGTTGCCCAGCCTACATTTGTCCGCCGAGCGAGGGAAATCTGTTATGCTTTCGTCCATCGCCGATCCGCGAAAGACGCCTCTCAGGATCGGTTGCCCATCGGAAACGGCCAGGCAGCAGGTAGTAGGTTCGGTTGTCGGGATGACCCGGTAGCCGCAGGTGCCGAAACAGTTTCTTCAGGTTTGACGGGATGGCGATCATCCTCTGCAAGAAGCGATTCGATGGGAGCGGTCTTCTTCGCGGCTATTGTCTTTGCTGGTTTCTTAGCCGCCTTACGAGCCGCGGGCTTTGTGCCCGCGGCTTTTTTCTTTGCTGAGACCAATCGACGTTTCTCTTTCGTCGAGGCGCGCGACCCAGACTTCGCCGATGCGACTCGATTGATCGACGCCGTGCCAGCCAACTTTTCCGGCGGGCGATTTCGTGCAGGTGTCGCCTTCTTTCGAGGCGCCTTTACCGTCGACTTCGTACCTCGCCTTTGCGTTGTCTTAGCCGCCGAGCGCACGGCATGCCGCTTGGGCTGAACAGCTAACTTGGGACGCTTTGCTGCCCTGGATTTGCTCGCACCGCTCCTTGCCGCCATGGATCCATCCTCCACCCGTGCACAACCCGTCGGTGAACCATCGCCCCACTAAAGCGACGTCATTGCAATGCGGCGTGTACTCGGGTTGCGAGATCCCGGTAAAGTGCCGCGGAATCCAGACTAATTCCATCAACCCACTGCACCACACCGGTCTCCGGATCCACACTGACGTCTAGAAACCGGTCGATGTCGCGCCAGGCACTGAAATCGACAATATCCACGAGATCGCCGAGGTATACCCGCCCCTCGAGCCCATCGTCGAACAGCAGCCAAAGCGAATAATCGGGCTCGGCTCGGCACGCTTCCACCATCGGACGCAGGCGCCTGCGTCCCCATCGCCTGAGATTGGTCAGGCTCAGTCCCAAGACAACGCCCCGCCCGTCTGATACTCGGTGACACGCGTTTCGAAGAAGTTCTTTTCCTTTTTGAGGTCGATCATCTCGCTCATCCACGGAAAGGGATTGTTAACGCCCGGGAAGAGCGCATCGACACCGATCTGTTGCGCTCGACGGTTGGCAATGTAGCGCAGATATTCCTTGAACATCGGCGCATTCAGGCCGAGCACGCCGCGCGGCATGGTGTCTTCCGCGTACTTGTACTCGAGGCCGACGGCGGTTCGAAACAGCCCTTGAATCTCCTCTCGGAACTCGGCCGTCCAGAGGTGCGTGTTCTCCAGCTTGATCTGGTTGATGAGGTCGATGCCGAAGTTGCAGTGCATGGACTCGTCACGAAGAATGTATTGGTACTGTTCTGCCGCACCTGTCATCTTGTTCTGGCGGCCGAGCGCAAGGATCTGCACGAAACCGACATAAAAGAAGAGCCCCTCCATGAGGCAGGCGAACACAATCAGACTTCGAAGCAACTCCTGGTCCCGCTCGGGCGTTCCGGTTCTGAAAGAAGGATCGGTCAACGTGTCGATGAACGGAATCAGGAACTCGTCCTTCGCTCGAATGCTCTCGACCTCATGATAAGCATTGAACACCTCGCCTTCGTCCAGGCCGAGACTCTCGACGATGTACTGATAGGCATGGGTGTGAATGGCTTCTTCGAACGCCTGCCGCAGGAGATACTGCCGACACTCTGGCGCCGTGATGTGTCGGTACGTCCCTAGCACGATATTGTTCGCTGCGAGTGAATCGGCCGTTACGAAGAAGCCCAGGTTGCGCTTGATCAGCCGACGCTCGTCATCCGTAAGCCCGTTGGGATCCTTCCAAAGCGCGATGTCGCGGTTCATCGGAATCTCCTGGGGCATCCAATGATTCGCGCAGGCTGAGAGATACTTCTCCCAAGCCCACTTGTATTTGAACGGGACCAGTTGATTGACGTCGGTCTGCCCGTTGATGACTCGCTTGTCGTCGGCCGATATGCGGCGAAAGGCAGTCGACGCGGCGGGTTCCGTTGTGCCTAGCCCTGGCGCAGGAAACGGTACGCTCGGGTTTCGTGGCTCTTGTTCGAATTGCAGCATCAGTTTTGCTCCGATATCTCGTGGTCGGCCGGGGCCGTCGTTGTGTGTTCGTGGCGCAAACCGATCACTGACATGCCTCGCATTCCGGATCGTCGATTGAGCACACCTTCAACTCGGTCGCAGGCTCGCTCGCGCCGGGCACAGCGTTGAGTGAACCGGCACGGACAGTGGACTTCTCCGCGTGTGTCGCCCCCATGGTTCGCAGGTAGTAAGTGGTCTTGAGCCCGCGCAGCCATGCAAGCTTGTACGTATCGTCGAGCTTCTTGCCCGAAGCGCCTGCCATATACAGATTGAGCGACTGCGACTGATCGACCCACTTGGACCGACGGGCGGCACTTTCGACCAGCCATTCCGGCTCGACCTCGAACGCGGTCGCGTAAAGCCTGCGAACCTCGGCCGGAATCCTGTCGATCTTGGCCACACTGCCGTCGAAGTACTTGAGGTCTGCGATCATGACCTCGTCCCACATGTTCAGGCGCTTGAGGTCTTCCACCATGAAGTGACTCGCGACCGTGAACTCGCCCGACAGATTCGACTTGACGTAAAGATTCTGGAAGGTGGGTTCGATCGATTGCGAAACGCCGGTGATGTTCGCGATCGTGGCCGTCGGTGCTATCGCAAGACAGTTGGAATTGCGCATCCCGACCTGGGCAATACGCTTGCGCAGCGCCTCCCAGTCGAGTCGCGTCGATCGATCGCACTCTACGTAGCCGCCACGCTGCTCGCGCAAAAGATCCAGGGTCTCGTGCGGGAGGACGCCCCGATCCCAGAGCGAACCGGCAAAAGTGGAGTAACGGCCTCGCTCGGCAGCGAGGTCTGTCGACGCCCAGTACGCACAATACGCAACCGCCTCCATGGATCGATCCGAAAAATCCACACCCTCCTCGGATGCGTACGGAATCCGAAGCGCGTGCAGGCAATCCTGGAACGCCATGATGCCCAGTCCTACCGGCCTGTGCTTGAAGTTGGAGTTGCGCGCCTTGCCGACCGAGTAGTAGTTGAGGTCGATCACGTTATCGAGCATGCGCATGGCCGTGGACACGGTTCGGCGCAGCTTTTCCAAATTCAGCGCACGGGCGTCCTTGTCGAGATGGGCCAGCAAATTCACGGAGCCGAGATTGCATACCGCGATTTCATCCGCCCCCGTGTTCAGCGTGATCTCGGTGCAGAGATTGGAACTGTGCACCACACCGATATGCTGCTGTGGCGAGCGAATGTTGCAGGGATCCTTGAACGTGATCCACGGATGCCCCGTCTCGAACAACATCGAGAGCATCCTGCGCCAGAGCTGTACGGCCGGAATGCGCTTGAACAAGCCCAGCTCGCCGCGATCCGCCTTCGCCTCGTAACCGACATAGGCATCCTCGAACGCGCGTCCATGCTTCTCATGCAGGTCCGGAACGTCGGAAGGCGAGAACAACGTCCACTCACCCCCTTCCATGACGCGTTTCATGAACAGATCGGGAATCCAGTTCGCCGTGTTCATGTCGTGCGTGCGTCGACGGTCATCGCCCGTGTTCTTGCGCAGCTCGAGGAACTCTTCGACATCGAGATGCCAGGTCTCGAGATAGGAGCAAACGGCCCCCTTGCGCTTGCCGCCCTGGTTCACTGCCACGGCGGTGTCGTTCACGACCTTGAGGAAAGGCACCACGCCCTGCGATTTTCCGTTCGTACCCTTGATGTGGGCGCCGAGCGCACGCACGGAGGTCCAGTCGTTGCCGATGCCGCCGGCGAACTTCTGGAGCATGGCGTTCTCTTTGATGGACTCGTAAATGCCGTCGAGGTCATCCGGTACGGTGGTCAGATAACAACTGGCCAGTTGCGAACGGCGCGTCCCGGAATTGAACAAGGTCGGCGTGGAACTCATGAAATCGAAGCTCGACAGGATGTTGTAGAACTCGATCGCACGCGATTCGCGCTCGTCGACCTTCTCGTTCAGCGCCAATCCCATGGCGACGCGCATGAAGAAAGTCTGAGGCAGCTCGATGCGGCGCTCTCGGATATGCAGGAAATATCGGTCGTACAGGATCTGCAGTCCGAGATAGCCGAACTTGAGATCCCGGTTGTGATCGAGCGCCGCCCCAAGGGCAGCCAGGTCATAGTCACCCAAGCGAGGATCGAGCAGTTCCGCGTCGATCCCCATACGGATGAGTTGCGGAAAGGCCTCCGCATAGCCCTGCTTCATTCCCGCATGGCTGACCTCGCGTCCGAGCGTCTCCAGTCGGAGATTGTTCAAGAGCAGCCGGGCGGTCACGAACCCGTAGGCAGGCTCGGATTCGATCAGAGACCGGGCTGCAAGGATCGTGCTCTTGCGCAACTCGGCGCGCGAGATGCCGTCGTAAACATCCCGCAGCGTTGCTTCGATGATGGGCCCCGCGCTCACCTCCGAGGTCAGGCCTTCACACGCTTCCCCGACGAGTGCAGTCAAGGCGACGACGTCCAGGGGCCGCCGTTCAGCGCCGTCCACGACATGCAAGACCGGCCGTGCCGCCTCTTGTGCGAGTGCGGTCTGTTGGCGCGCGCGCTCCTGCGAACGTGCCTCTCGGTAAAGCACGTAGGCCCTGGCCACTTCGTGTTCACCGCCGCGCATCAAAGACAGTTCAACCTGATCCTGGATGTCTTCGATGTGGAACGTACCGCCTCCGGGACGCCGCCGCACGAGCACATTCACCACCGTCTGCGTAAGTCCGGCCACCAGTTCGCGGATCCGCGCCGATGCAGCCCCCTGGCCGCCATTGACGGCCAGAAAGGCCTTGGTCATCGCGATTGCGATTTTCGCCGGCTCGAAACCGACCACTGCTCCATTGCGGCGAATCACCTTGTACTCAGCGAGATTCGGATCGCGACCGCCCCCCTCCGAGGTAACGGTCATACCGAGGTGCGGAACGGCAGTATCGGTTTCGGTAGCAACATGCATGAACAGGGTCTCCTGGAAGCTGGCTTTTTGTTTTCTATTCGCTGTGGGAACCGCACTCATCCGGAAGAAAACCACAAGATGTTGTGGCCGGTTGGGCGAGAAGCGACTAATTGTAGTAGCCGAGCATCGGATGTCAACCCCTCGTCGCCGGTCTTCGAAGCATCCGCACGAAGTTGTCGCGCACAAGCACGCAGAGCGCCCCGGAAGCGGGCTGCGAGGACCGCTAACCGGGAGGCAGGCCCTCGATCCGCGACCAGTCGAAACACGGCCCCGGATCCGTCTTGCGCCCTGGCGCAATATCGCTGTGGCCCACGACACCACGAATCGGAAAGGCTCGACGGGCGGCAGCAATGAGTCCGTTGCAGACGACGTATTGACAGGCCTCATAGGGGACGAGATCCGTGCCCTCGAGCTCGATGCCGATCGAGTAATCGTTGCAGCGTGGTCGCCCACGCCAACAAGACAGGCCCGCATGCCAGGCACGCCGAAGGCAGGATACGAACTGGACCACCGTACCATCGCGGCGCACGAAGAAGTGAGCCGAGACGCGCAAGCCGACGAGTTGCGCAAAATACGGGTGCCGATCGGACTCGATGGCGTTGATGAACAGCCGTTCGACGTCTGCCCCCCCAAACTCGCCAGGGGGCAGGCTGATGCCATGGATGACGATGAGCTCCACTGGCTCCCCTGCGGGGCGCTCGTCACAGTTCGGGGATGGCACTTGCCGAATACCCGGCACCCAACCATTTTGGTCGATAGTGAATCCTGGGAAAGGGGTGCAGGCCAGGTCGACCATCAAGATTCAGTCCCGGCCGCCGCCAAGTTCCTCGTTGATGCCGAGCCGCGTCATTCGGTAGCGCAGTGCCCGAAACGTTATTCCCAGGAGTTTCGCTGCTGCGGTACGGTTGAACCGGGTCTTCTCGAGCGCTTCAAGGATTGCCTCGCGTTCGACGCGATCGAGATGATCCTGCAGATTAATCGGCCCGGAGATCGGCGGTGCGCCGGACATGCTGGTCGCCGCGGCCAATTGCAGGTCGGCGGCTTCGATCGTATCAGCACTGGTCAGCGCCAGGGCACGCTCGAGGACATTCTCCAACTCCCGGACATTGCCGGGAAACGGATAAGCCCGAAGGGCAGCAAGCGCCTCCACGGACAGCCTCGGCGTCTCGTCCCTCGTACCGCTCGCAAGCCGGCGAACTATGGCTTCGGCAAGCATTGGAATGTCCTCGGCGATTTCCCTCAACGCAGGCATGCGCAGTTCGATGACATTGAGTCGATAGTAAAGATCCTGGCGAAACTTCCCGGCCTCGACACACTCACTGAGGTTCTGATGGGTTGCACTGATGATGCGGACATCGGCAGGCTCCTCCTGAGTGGAACCGACTTTGCGCACCTTCTTTTCCTGAATGGCACGCAACAGCTTCACTTGCATCGAAACCGGTAGTTCGGCCACCTCGTCGAGAAACAGGGTGCCACCCGCAGCAGCCTGGAAGAATCCGTCCCGATCGGCATCCGCCCCGGTGAAAGCGCCCTTGCGATAACCGAAGAATTCGCTCTCCATGAGCGTTTCCGGAATCGCACCGCAGTTCACCGCGACAAACGGCTTGTCGCGTCTCGGACTATTCACGTGGATCAATCTCGCGGCAAGCTCCTTCCCGCTCCCCGATTCGCCGCGCACGTGGATCGGTGCCTGACTGCGCGCAAGCTTGCCGATGACAGCTCGCGTCTGCTGCATCACCTCGCAAGTACCGAGAAGCTCCGGGTACTTGCTTGCTGCCTCGGCGTCTTCGACGCTTCGCGGGTGCCCCGACGACAGCTTGAGCGCGGACTGGACGAGAGTCCGCAACTGCGTCAGCGCGACTGGCTTCGCGACGTAGTCGAAAGCGCCAGCTTTCAAGGCCGCCACTGCGTTCTCGGCGCTGCCGAATGCAGTGATGACGGCCACAGGAGTGCTCGGGTAGTGCCGCCCGACGTGAGCGAGAAGATCCAGGCCGTTGCCATCGGGCAGGCGCATGTCGGTGAGGCAAAGGTCATACCTATGCTTTTGCAGCAACTGCTCGGCATCGAAGCCCGTACCGGCCGCATCGACATCGAGCCCCATGCGGGTCAATGTCATTGAAAGCAGCTCGCGAATATCGGCCTCGTCGTCTACCACGAGAACGCGCCGCGGTTTTGTCTCTGCCTCAGCCAGGTTCAACTCTCCGACAGTCGACACTGAAGAATCCGCCTGCCGCGGACTCGATGTATTCCAACGATGCCTCGTTTGCTTCGCAGACTTCGCGCGCGATGTAGAGCCCTAAGCCGGTCCCCGTCGCGACCGTCGTGAAGAACGGCTCGAACAGATGGGCACGATGCTCCGGCGCTACACCCGGGCCGTCGTCGATGACACTCAATCTTACTCTATCGGGACGCGTCCCCGGATCGACGCGCACGCAGATGCTGCCACGCAGACGGCGGCTGTGACGCAGGGCATTCCGACAGAGATTCCACATCACTTGATTGAGGTGACTGCGATCGAACACGACGGTCGCGCAGGTGACGAATTCAAGCCGCAGTACGTCCAGCTCGACCTTTTCGATGCTGCAGAACTGTTCTGCAAACAACCGCAGATACGCCTCGACCGGGAATTGCTCCTTGTGCGCACGATCGCGCCGATTGAGCCGCAATACATCCTGAACCATGCGATCGAGGCGCTGGGTATTGTCGTGGATGATGTCGAGCAGGCGCCGTGCCGTCGGATCGAGGCCGCTTTCCTCCTGCAGCAGTTCTGTCGCATGACTGATGGCGGACAGCGGATTGCGAATCTCGTGCGCGATGTTGGCCGTCAATCGTCCGAGTGACGCGAGCTTCATCTGCCGCGCCTGCGCCTGGACCCGAGTAAGATCCTCCAGAAACAACACGGCGCCGACAGTCCCGTGACGACCGACAGGCACGAAGCGCACACTCACGGGCTTGCCTGCAATGAGCGTAGTCAGCGGCTCGGACTCCTGCGGGGCGCTCGCCTTCCAGCGCGCGATCCGCGCAGCCAACGCCGGCGCCCGCTCCCGCAAGGACGCGCCGAGGTGCTCGTCGGTTGCCGAGCCCAGCAGGGCTTCCGCCTTCGCGTTGCGGCTCCGGATCCGGCCGTCCGCATCGACGACCAGCACCCCGGCATCCATATCCTGGATCACCAACTGATTGACTTGCGCCATGTTTGCGAGGTCTATCTCGCGCTGGGCGGCCAGACGCTCGCTCTCCGTGGTGTAACGTGCGAGCACGTGCGCGACCCAAGCCGTCGCAAAAAACCCGATCGACAGAAAGCCCGCCTGGACGAATTGGGTGTTCAACCCTTCGCCGCTTAGCACCTGGTAGGTGTGCTGCAACAGGATGCCTATCGTGGCAAGTGACGCATGAAACAGCGTAAGGCGACCACGGCTGATCATGCCGGCCCCCGCCAGAACGGCAAGCAGGAGCAATCCGAGTCCGCTCACGATGCCACCGCTTGCATGCATGAGAATTACGATGAAGCCCACGTCCGCAGCGACCTGGAGCGTGAGTTGCCAATCGAGTTCCGGCCGCCTCAAGCGCGCAGGCACGAAACATACGAAGGCGAAAAACACGTACAGGACACTCGCATAGACGAACATCCGGCGATCTCGCCACCCCAGGAACGTATCGGCTTCCAGGATTGCGATGGCCATGAGCATGAGCAGCGCGACGACGAGACGATAGGCGTTGAAGAACTGCAGCGATCGCCAATGCGTATCGGGGAATCGGCTCATGGCGAGCATACGAGCGTCTTTGCTCATGAGATCCAAAGGGCTCGCTTGCGAAGCATGCCGTTCAGTGGCGTCCGTTCGAGCTTCCGTGTTCCTCGGAGCAGTAGTGCTCGCCCAAAACCATCACGGATTCGCTGCGCGGCAGATGGACGCCGCAGTGGCGGCATCGGACCATGTCCTCGCCGCGCGCGATGTCGGTGCCGGCATCGACCTTGTCTTTGCGGCCGATGGAGCGAGCGTAACCGCGGAGAACGAAGTAAACCGCAGCAACTACTATGGCGAGCAGAAGAATCTTGGCCAACGCGATGCCCCGTCGAAGATCGATCGGACAATTGCTCCGATCGCATCGGCGTATGGTACGCGAATTGAGCCTCGCGAAATAAGTCGCGAGATCTGTTCGAAGACGAACAGCTCGGGAGGAAAGAATGGTCGGGGTGAGAGGATTTGAACCTCCGACCACTGCGTCCCGAACGCAGTGCGCTACCAGGCTGCGCTACACCCCGACGGCGAGAAAAGCTCTCTGGAAGCCTCATTACGGCAAAGCGCGCGGGAGCACCGCGCGCCAGTGTAATCGGCTATCCCTTCGACGATCGATCGAAACGTCCGACAAACGCGGATCAGAAGTTTCGCTCTACCGCAAAGGCGGCCAATTCTAGCAGACTCTCCAGGTGATTTGAACGCGGAAGATGCGAGATTGCCTCGCACGCGATTCTCGACTCCGCTTGCGCCTGGCGCCGCGCGTACTCGAGCGCCCCGGTTTGACGCACGGCCTCCAAGACCGGGGCAAGCTCATCGAGACCGCCGCGTTCGATCGCCTCGCGAACACGTGCAGACTGCTCCGGCGTGCCACTGCGCATGGCATAGATGAGCGGCAACGTTGACTTCCCTTCGGCGAGATCGTCGCCGATGTTCTTTCCCATTTCCGAGGCGCTGCCTGAATAATCAAGCACGTCGTCGATAAGCTGAAAGGCGGTTCCGAGATGCATGCCATACGCGGCCATCGCCTCTTCGTCGCGGGCGCTGGCACCCGCAATCACTGCGCCAAGGCGCGTTGCCGCCTCAAAAAGCTTCGCCGTTTTGCAGCGGATTACCTGCAGATAGCCTGTCTCATCGACGTCAGCATCGTGGCAGTTCATGAGCTGCAGCACCTCACCCTCGGCGATCACGTTGGTCGCATCGGCGAGGATTTGCATCACTCTCATGTTGCCTATGTCAACCATCATCTGGAACGCGCGCGAGTAGACGAAGTCCCCCACCAACACGCTCGCGGCGTTGCCGAAGAGCGCGTTCGATGTTGCCTGCCCTCGGCGTAGCGAGGACTCGTCGACGACATCGTCGTGCAGCAAGGTGGCGGTGTGGATAAACTCCACGATCGCAGCAAGTTTGCAATGATCCGCCCCGGCATACCCGAAGGCACCCGCCGACAGCAAGACCAGCGCCGGCCGCAATCGTTTGCCGCCCCCGGCAATGATGTGCTGGGCGACCTGGCGCACCAAAACAACGTCGGAATGAAGGCTGGCACGAATCACTCCGTCCACGGCCCGCATGTCGACGGCGATTCGGTTGTGTATCTTCTCGATGATCACGGGGAAAGTATCGGCGAAAAATGCTCGCAGCGCCCCGATGATAGCAAGACCGTCGGTCCTGAGCCCCCACAATATCTGTGGTTTGACGCCCTGCGTAATCAGCTTGTATACTTCTCGTCTTTTTCCGAGCAGGCCTAGCAGTCATGTATGCTGTGATCAAAACAGGTGGGAAGCAGCACCGCGTGAGCGTCGGCGAGGCGCTCAAAGTCGAGAAGATCGAGGCCGAAGCCGGCGCCGAGATCGTTCTTGCCGAGGTGCTGATGGTGGGAGAAGGCGACCAGGTAACCATCGGTGCGCCTCTCGTGAACGGTGCCTCGGTCAAGGCTACGGTGCTTGCCCAAGGCAAAGGCGACAAGATCAGAATTTTCAAGATGCGCCGTCGAAAGCACTACCGGAAGAGTCAGGGGCATCGCCAGCTCTATACCGAAATTCGCATCGATTCGATCTCTACGAACTAGATTCGGAGCACGAAATGGCACACAAGAAAGCAGGCGGGAGTTCCCGCAACGGTCGCGATTCCGAGTCGAAACGCCTGGGCATCAAACGCTACGGCGGCCAACTCGTCACCGCAGGCAGCATCCTCGTGCGGCAGCGCGGTACCCGTGTTCGTCCTGGCGTCAACGTCGGCATCGGGCGTGATCACACGTTGTTTGCGTGCATCGCCGGAACGGTCGTATTCGGACAGCGCGGTCCCGCGAACCACCAGATCGTGAGCATTCTCCCGGCCTGACCGTCCACGACGTACTCCCCGAGAGCCCTGTCGCCCGCGGCAGGGCTTTTTGTTTCAGGGCTAACCGGCGCCACCCATGAAGTTCTTCGACGAAGCACGTATCGAGATCCACGCCGGCAAGGGCGGCGATGGCGCCGCAAGCTTCCGGCGGGAGAAATTCATTCCGCGCGGCGGTCCTGACGGCGGAGATGGCGGTGCGGGCGGCAGCGTGTACGCCGTGGCCGACCGCAATATCAATACGCTGATCGACTACCGCTACGCTCGAATTCATCGGGCGCGCGATGGAGAACGTGGACGAGGCTCGGACTGCAACGGACGCGGCGCCGACGACGTGGAACTGCGCTTCCCGGTCGGCACGATCATCGCCGACGAAGTCACCGGTGAACGCTTGGCCGATCTGAATCATGACGGCCAGAAAGTGGTCCTTGCCAAGGGCGGCGCCGGCGGTCTCGGCAACCTGAACTTCAAATCGAGTACGAATCGCGCGCCAAGAAAGGCCACGCCCGGAAAGCCTGGCGAGTCGAAGACACTGGTTCTCGAACTGCGGGTAATCGCCGACGTAGGCCTGCTCGGCATGCCCAACGCCGGCAAGTCTAGCCTGATCCGGAAAATTTCCGCGGCGCGCCCAAAGGTTGCAGACTACCCGTTCACCACCTTGAGCCCGAACCTCGGCGTCGTCCGCGCAGGCCCGTCACGCAGTTTCGTCCTGGCAGACGTTCCCGGTTTGATTGAAGGCGCAGCTGAAGGGGCTGGGCTCGGACACCGATTCCTGCGACACCTCCAGCGCACGCATTTGCTTCTGCATCTCATCGACGTTGCGCCATTATCCCCGGACACAGACCCCGTTCGCGACGCCCGAGCCATCATCGCGGAACTGCGAAAGTACGACGACGCGCTTTACCGCAAGCCACGTTGGCTGGTGCTGAACAAGATCGACCTGCTGCCCG
>JBIKKL010000552.1:0-3695 GCA_044360365.1 Burkholderiales bacterium
CTCGTACGAATACACGAACTACCTCCTGGTAGTCCAAGTTTTCGTCCGCACCCCCATATCAGCTTTGGTTGAAGGCATGCTTGGGCCAGATTGAAGGTTGCCACCTGCCCTGCGAGTCTAGGTATGGGCAGGTCAAGGGTCTGTGCGGTCGCGAACCACAGCGCAGACCTGATCACATCGTGCGTGCGCCAGGCGGATGTGCATCATTCGGCGGCTTGCCGGAATGGTGATGCAGACTGACCGATATCGTCAGAGTGGCTGGAAGGATCACGGGGATCAGCGTCATGGATGCCGACTCGACTGCACGGGGCAGGATCTTGTTGGGTGCCGGGTAGCACGCTGATCGCCGCGTTGTGCGAACCGGCGTGCCGACTGAGTGGGCCAACTTGCCCGCGAGGGCGAGTGAAGTGCCCGCCCTCGCGGCGCGCGTGGCGGCTCGCTACTCTCTGGTGGAGCACTTCGGGAAAGCCTTCTCGGGTGACAAGAGGCCGGGTCGGGGATCGCCACTGCCTGATAAGTGATCGTCGACGCGTCGTGCATATGTACGGCGTCGGACATAATCGTTCTGTTGCGCGTGTCATGATGATCGCGTCGAATCTGGAGGCCAGCGAACCATCATGCCACTCTTTCGCACGACGCAGAATGTTCTCGCCATCGACCATGACGCACCGAACGCACCAGTTGGCCAGTCCCCGTGCGTCTTGCCGTTGTTGCGTCGAATCGTATGACGAAGGGACATGCCGATGATTGTCGGCACGACCATTCGGCACCGCAACCATCCAGGTCGCCGCTACACGCGCATTCCACGCTCTACGAGGCGCAACCATGCCTCGGCGCGACAATCGCGGCAGCGCCCCTTGAATGAACATGGAGTGTGGGCGATTCGCCACCCCCCCCATCATGTCATACGAACCACGATTGAACTGTGGAGGTTGGGTTGGACCAAGGTGCGGTCCTGCGAGCGACCGGCGGCTCGGCGAGGCACGCGGTGCATCGAGCCGGAGAGCCCGGTCGTCGCGCCCGATCCGGGGCAACGGAACAATGCCTGCGGAGCCCCGAGGCTGTGGCTGTGTGCGACAGCGCACAGAGGAGTCGTGCCGGCGCCACTCAGAATGAAGCCGGCGTCGACGGTCAGCCATGCCTGCCCCAGTCGTTGCCCAGTCGAGGGAGTCGCATGATTACTGGAACCAGCGCTAGGCAGAACCACCTTCTGGCGGCGCTGCCGGACGAGGCAATCCGGCCATGGCTGCCGCTGCTCGAGCCGGTCGACCTGCCTCTGGGCTTGGCTTTGTACGAATCCGGCCGGACATCGGGCCACGTGTATTTTCCGACGACCGCCATCGCCTCTTTGATGTTCATTCTCGAAAACGGCGACACCGCGGAAGTCGCAGTGGTCGGAAACGAGGGGGTCGTGGGCATCTCGATGTTCATGGGCGGCGGCAGCACGCGCAGCCGGGCCGTCGTTCAGAACGCCGGCCGCGGCTACCGTCTCAGTTCCAGGGCCATCAAGGAGGCCTTCGATCTGAACGGGGCGGTGACACAGCTGATGCTTCGATACACCCAGGCACTCATCGCGCAGATGGCACAGACAGCGGCCTGCAACCGCCACCACGCGCTTGACGAGCAACTGTGCCGCTGGTTGCTGCTGAGAATGGATCGCCTGGCAGGCAACGAACTGGTGATGACGCAGGAGCTGATCGCCAGCATGCTCGGTGTGCGCCGGGAAGGGGTCACCGAAGCCGCCTTGAAGCTGCAGGCCGCAGGACTCATCCATTATGCGCGCGGCCGTATCACGCTGCTCGACCGCACCGGCCTGGAGCGGCGCAGTTGCGAATGCTATGCGGTGGTGAAGAATGAATATGGCAGGCTGCTGCCGGACTTGATGGCCGCGAGAAGTAACCTCGCGGCGCTTTGCATGTAGCGCAGGTCAATATGGGATTGACCACGGAGCCAATGATATTGAAGACGAGTACGCCAACCCGTAGCCGAAACCTGCCCAAATGCCTCACCGGCATCGCGGGTCTTGATGAAATCACAGGCGGCGGACTGCCCGCAGGTCGGCCGACACTCATCTGTGGAAGTGCGGGCTCCGGCAAGACTATGCTCGCCATGGAATTCCTCGTGCGTGGGGCGACGCAGTACGGCGAGCCCGGTGTGTTCATGATGTTCGAGGAAGACGCTGCGCAGTTGACGGTCAATGTCCGCTCGCTCGGCTTCGATCTGGAGAAGCTCGCAGCGCAGAAGAAGATCGTCCTCGATCATGTTCACATCGAGCGCAGCGAGATCGAGGAGGCGGGCGGTTACGATCTGGAAGGGCTTTTCATCCGGCTCGGCTACGCCGTCGAGTCCATTGGCGCGAAACGCGTCGTCCTCGACACCGTCGAGGCTCTTTTTTCCGGCCTGCCCAATCACGCCATCCTCCGCGCGGAACTGCGCCGCCTCTTCCGCTGGCTGAAAGATCACGGCTTGACGGCCGTCATCACCGGCGAGCGCGGCGAACAATCGCTGACACGCTATGGGCTGGAGGAATACGTCGCAGATTGCGTGATCATCCTCGACCAGCGCATCCACGAGCAGGTATCCACCCGGCGGCTGCGTGTACTGAAGTATCGCGGCGCGGCTCACGGCACGAATGAATATCCCTTCCTCATCGGTGAGCGCGGCATTTCGGTGCTGCCGATCACGTCGTTGCGGCTCGACCATCAGGCCTCGGCGCAGCGCATCCCCACAGGCATTGCGCGGCTTGACGAGATGCTCGGCGGCAAGGGCGTCTTTCGCGGTAGCAGTGTCCTGGTCTCGGGCTCGCCGGGCACGGGCAAGAGCAGCGTGGGCGCCAAGTTCGCCGACGCCGCGTGCCGTCGCGGCGAGCGCGTGCTGCTGTTCGCCTACGAGGAATCGAGCGCGCAGATCGTGCGCAATATGGGCTCGATCGGCATCGACCTCGAGCCGTGGGTGAAAAAGGGGTTGCTCCAGATTCACTCGTCGCGCCCGACACTGCACGGGCTGGAGCAGCATCTGCTGATGATGCACGACGCCGTGAGCAGCTTCCACCCGAGCGTAGTCGTGGTCGATCCGATCAGCAATCTCTCGCTCGATCGCAACGCGTCAGAAGTGAAGCCAACGCTGATGCGGCTCATCGACTTCCTCAAACAGCAGCAGATCACGACGCTCTTCACCAGCCTTACGGCGGGAGGCGGGATAGCGCCCGAGGACTCGCAGCTCGGCGTGTCTTCGCTCATGGACACATGGCTGCTGTTGCGCAACGTGGAATTCAATGGCGAGCGCAATCGCACGATCTACGTTCTTAAATCGCGCGGCATGGCCCACTCGAATCAGGTCCGCGAGTTTGTCCTCAGTGACAAGGGCATTGATCTGGTGGATGTCTACCTCGGTGCCGAGCGCGTGCTCACCGGGACGGCGCGCGTGGCGCAGGAAGAACTGGAGCGCGCCGCCGCTGCGCTGCGCGAAGAGGATCACCAGCGCAAGCTGGTGCAGCTCGCGAGCAGGCAGAAGGCGATCGAGGCGCAGATCGCCGCGCTGCGTTACCAGGCAGAAGTGGAATCCGCCGAGGTAGCCTTCAGCATAGCGCGGGAGACTTGGCATCAAAGGACCACGCAGCAGAGCACCGACGTCATGGCGCAGTTGCGCGGCGCCGACAAGATCGGCGGCGGCCGGAAGAAATGAAAGCGATGAGC
>JBIKKL010000065.1:0-13143 GCA_044360365.1 Burkholderiales bacterium
CGTTCGCTGCGCTCATCGCGATGCGCCTGACGGACGGCCAGGAGCCTCGATCACGCGAAGGGACGCACGCCGATCAGCAGGGCATGCAGATGGAGCGCAAACGCAGCCCAGCCAGCGATGCCGACGATCACGGCAATCAGGTCACGCGAAAATCCCGGTGCGGCGGGGTACGTGCGACCTTGAGACCGATCGCGCCGCTTCGCGGCCGAGAAGTCGAGCACGGCCCAGGCGAAGAAGGCGCCGAAGAGGACGATATCCCCCAGGCGTCCGTTGGAAAGCAGATGCGCAAAGGCCCAGACCTTCACGCCAACCACCATGGGGTGTCCGATGGCTGCCTTGATGCGCGTACGAGGTACGTACGCGGCTGCGAGCAGCACGAAAGAGACTAGTGTGAGCAGCGAGGCGAGGTGCCGGGTCCAGATCGGCGGGCTCCAGAGATCGACGGGGTTTTCCCTCGTGAGCTGATAGCCCCACACGATCAGCACGAAGCCCGCTATCGAGAGCACCGAGTAGATCCCCTTCCAGGCGCCTTCGCCGATGCGTGCGATCCTACGGGTGCGCCAGTCATCGGCAACGATGCGCACCGAATGCACACCCAGGAACACGATCAGACCGGCGGCGAGGATCAGCATGGCGCAATTTCCGAGGGTTGATGCATCAATCTGTGCGGATCGATGCCGTCGCAGTGCAGACGCATCGACCTTGTCTTATCGGCCTGGTGAACTGCACGCGGTGGCGTCATCGCCTTCGACGGCAATTGCGAACTCGCTCGCCGGTAACGGCTCCTCGTCGAATGCGATGTCGCCGTCCGGCATGGGGCGGTTCGTTGCTTCGATCGCCGCGAAATCGTGCAGCGTGGGATCGGCCAGATGCGAAGGCGCAACGTTCTGCAGCGAGCGCAGCATGTTGTCGAGCCGGCCGGGGTGCTTCTTCTCCCAGCCCTGCAGCATGTCCTTCACGACTTTGCGCTGCAGATTATCCTGCGAGCCGCACAGGGTGCAGGGAATGATCGGGAAATCGCGCAGAGTCGCGTAGGCTGCGATGTCGCGCTCCTTGCAGTAGTAGAGGGGGCGGATCACGACGTTGGAGCCGTCGTCGCTCACGAGCTTGGGCGGCATCGTCTTCAGCTTGGAACCGAAGAACATGTTGAGGAAGAGCGTCGTGAGCACGTCGTCGCGATGGTGGCCGAGCGCAATTCGGGTAGCACCAAGTTCTCTCGCCACCCGGTACAGAATGCCCCTTCGCAACCGCGAGCAGAGCGAGCACATCGTCTTGCCCTCGGGGACCAGGCGCTTGACGATGCTGTACGTATCCTGCTCTTCGATGCGATACGGTACGCCGACCGAATCGAGGTAGCGAGGCAGTACGTCTTCGGGGAAACCCGGTTGCTTCTGATCCAGATTGACGGCGACGATCTCGAACCGGAACGGCGCGTGTTCCTGGAGCGTAAGCATCACGTCGAGCAGGGTGTAACTGTCCTTCCCGCCCGAGAGGCACACCATCACCTTGTCGCCCTCGCCGATCATGCCGTACTCGGCGCAAGCCTTCGTCGTCAGGCGTGTCAGGCGCTTGGCGAGATGCGAATGGTTGAACGCCTGGTGGCGAGAGATGGAGCTTCGACTGCCGTCCATGGTGTACCGGATGGGTGGGGGCGGCGATCCGTGCGGTTGGGCAGGATCCGGGCGCCTGGATGATACCTCTGAGTACCGGATGTTAGCGTCTCGTGCCGGCTCGCGCCACGGCGGTGGCCGGGGGCGAAGCTACAATGGAGCGTTCTCCTGCACCATCGACGCCCGGAACCACTGATGAAACGACATTCGACAGGTCGCTGGCTGCTCTTGCTGGCTGCCGCCTTGCTCGCCTCGTGCTCGCATTTTCCCCTCCAGGAGCGTGAAGTGATCGTGCCGCTCTCGCGCCTGACGGAAGCAGTATCGCGTCGTATCGGCGACGAGCGCAAGATCCTCGAAGTGTTCAGGGTACGCGTGGGCGATCCGAAACTCGCCGCCGATCCGACAGCGCAGCGTCTGCGCGCCGACTTCGCCTTGACGCTGACGCATCCATTTTCCAGCCGCCCCCTCACGGGCCGAACCGCCTTGTCCGGCGTCCTCGGCTACGACTCGGAAGCGAAGACAGTGGTGCTGCTCGAGCCGCGGATCGATCGACTCGACCTCGATGCCGTCCCGGCGGCGCTGCGCGATGTCGCTGCCCGACTTGCGACGACCCTCGGGCGTGAACTGGTCGGCAGCTTTGCGCTCGTCAGCTTGAAGGAAAAGGATTTGAATACGATGGGCCGGGCCTATCGCGTGGAGAGTTTTGAAGTGGTGGAGGAGGGCGTGCGGGTCAAGCTGCGGGCGGTGGATTGAGCCGAGTGTCAGGGATGCGCAGCGAGGCACCGCGTGCCGACCGTGTGATATATAGCTGAGGCTCGACAGGCCGGTCGAGTGGGTCGGCGTCGGCACTGATCGACGTATCGCTACTGGACATTGACGGGTGCAACACATGACGAAACCAGCTGCAAGCCCTGAACAACCGCTGCGCATCTACGGCAATTTGTCCTTGTTGGAAATCGCGCCGGTCCTGCTCGCCCGCGAGCGCTACTATCCAGGGCCGACAACCTTCGACCATGGCAGCGTCATGGCACTGTGGGGGCAAGGCAGCGAACTCGCCAGTCTCGTTTCGACCGGGCAGGCCGACGTGGCGCTCAATTCGGAAACACAGGCGTTGCGCGCCACCGTTGCGCATCCCGATATGCGTTTCATCTTTACCGTCTGCGACTATCCGTACCGAATCATTGCGCGCCGATCCGCAGGCATCGCGCGACTTGCGGACTTGGCCGGCAAGCGTGTCGGGACCCAGCTCGAATCGTCGGCGGAGTACTTCCTCGACGCGATGCTCGATAGTGTCGGCGTTGCGCGCGATGCGGTTACCCGCGTGCCTTTCATGGCACATACCGATTCGCCGGTCAGCGATCTCCCGCAGGCGCTTGCTTCCGGCCGCATCGATGCCATGGCGCTCTGGGAGCCTCAGAACGAGCGCTCGAAATTCGCCATCGGGAACGACGCGATCGAGTTCTACGATCCTGCGATCTACACCGAGAAGTTCAATCTGTGCGCAACGCAGGCGAGCCTCGACGACCCGGCGA
Source organism: Burkholderiales bacterium (assembly GCA_044360365.1). GTDB lineage: Bacteria > Pseudomonadota > Gammaproteobacteria > Burkholderiales > WYBJ01 > WYBJ01. The sequence continues at coordinate 3,143 of JBIKKL010000065.1, forward strand.
TGCGCGCGCGCATCGTGGCGTTCGTTCGCGCGTTGATCGATGCCACCATGCATCTGCGCGTCGATCCGCAGGCGGGGTGGCACCTGGTCGCCGAGACTGCCGGGCTCGATCTAGATACGGTGCGCAGGTCGTGGCCCTACGTGACCTACCCCGGCACGCTCGTGACCGATCTGCTCGATGTCTTCGAGCGGCAGGAACCGTGGATCGCGAATACGCAGAACCGCGCCGCGCGCAGCCGGGCGGAACTGGCAACGCTGATCGACATGAGCATCGTGCGCGAAGCACGCAACCGCTGAACGAGGATTCAGTCTGCCCGCAGTTTGAGCGTGCGGACGAGCTTGCCCCAACGCTGCATTTCGGTGTCGAGAAGCCGGCCGAATTCTTCCGGGGTGCCGAGCGAGATGTCGACTGCCATGCTGCGCATGGCATCGACGGAGGCCTGGCGGCGCATCACCCGGTGCGATTCCACGTTCAGGAAATCGATGATCTGCTGCGGCGTACGCGCCGGTGCGAGCAGCCCGAGTACGGCGTCGGAGCGATAGCCCGGTACGCCGGCTTCCGCGATGGTCGGCATGTCGGGAAATGCCTCCGACCGCTTGGCGCTCGCAATGCCGAGTGCACGCAGCCGTCCGCTCGCGACATGCGGCTTGACGGTGAGCGCATTGCCGAAAACCAGCGCCACTTCACCGCTGAGCGTGCCGATCAGCGCGGGACCGGCGCCCTTGAACGGAACCTCGCGCAGTTTCACGCCGGCCATTTCCTTGAACAGCTCTGCGCTCAATTGCGCCGAGCTGCCGCTGCCCCCTGAGCCGTACAGGATCTCATCGGGCTGCCGCTTGCCGAGGGCAATCAGTTCCTTCACATTGCGTACCGGCAGCGAGGGGTGCGCGACGAGAATGTACGGCGACGAAGCGATCATCGAGATCGGCGCGAAGTCGCGCTGCGTATCGTAGGGCAGCTTCGAGTACATGCTCGGATTGACCGAGTGGGGGCTGGATACGAAGAGCAGCGTATATCCGTCGGGTGCTGCGCGCGCCACGACCTCCGTGCCGATGATGCCGTTGGCGCCGCCGCGATTCTCGACGACGATCTGGCGCTTGAGCGATTCGGTCAGGCCGGATGCGAGAAAGCGCGCGATGACATCGGTGCCGCCCCCAGGCGCGAACGGCACGACGATGCGCACGGGCTTGGTCGGATATTGTTGTGCGTGCGCAGTGGCGCAAAGCAGCCAAGGCGTGAGTGCGGCAACGATGAACGAAGCGGGAAGTCGCATCATGGGGCCGATCGAGCGTTGACGAGACATCGATGTTACCGGAAACCCCATCGTTGCCCAGCGTTCGCAGAGCGCTCGGCATTGTGGTGCTGCGCCGCACGGGGCACCAATCCGGTTCTTTCAATGCCGGGAGCGAATCCTTGCGCATTTCACCCATGTACTCCGAAAGCGACGATTGCCGTACATTGCCAGGACGTACGGTAAGCTCTGTGTATGACCGGCCAGAGAAACATTTCCGGGGAGGGGAGGATTCACCCTCTCGCCGTACTGAGCGAACGCGGATTCCGTCTGTTCTGGCTGGCCTTGATCGCGCAGGTCATGAGTCAGCAGATGTTCGCGTTCACACTGGGCTGGCTCGCCTACGAAATCACCGGGTCGCAAGCGCAGCTCGGTTTCATCCACCTGTGCGGTTTCGTTCCACAGTTTACTCTGACGCTGCTGGGCGGCGTGCTGGCCGATCGCGTGGATGCGCGCAGACTCATAGGGTCTGCCCAAAGCGTGTCCGCCCTCGGCATACTCATGGTCGGTCTCGCCACGTTGTTCGGAGTGGCCGAGCTATGGCATCTCGCGCTCGGCGCGTTCCTGATCGGGCTGGCGAACGCGATCGACGAGCCGGCACGCGCATCGTTCTTTCCGCGTCTGCTGCCTCGCGCGTTGGTGAGCAAGGCCGTCCCGCTGGTCTCGATGGCGTTCGGCGGAAGCCGCATCATCGCGCCGTCGATTGCGGGGTTCCTCATTGCTGCCGCTGGAGCGCCGACCGCCTTCATCGTCTCGGTCGCGGGCGTCAGCACGATGTTCGCGGTGCTGTTTCTCGTGCGCCCGATCCGGGAAGGGACGCGCTCGCACGGCAGCCTGATCGAGAACTTCACCGACAGCCTGCGCTACATCCGCGACAACGAAGCGTTCGCCAAAGTCATCATCGTGGCGCTGCTCAATGCCACGGTGGCCATGGGCTACATCAACATGCTGCCGGTGTTCGCGAAGGAGGTGCTGCACGTCGATGCGCGCGGGCTCGGTGTGCTTGCCTCCGCTGCCGGAATCGGCTCGTTGACGGGCCTGATCACGTTCCATTGGATACAGCCCCGCATGTCGCCCCGCACCCTGATAATCGGTGCGCTTACCGTCTACAACGCTGCGCTGATTGCGCTGGCCTGGAGTGATTGGTACTGGATGTCCTTCTGCGTGATTCTCATCGCCGGTCTTTGCCATGCCTACTTCCTGACCTGCGTGCAGGTCATTCTGCAAACCTTGGTCGACGATAGTTATCGCGGTCGGGTCATGAGTGTCTTCACGCTGGTGTGGAGCCTGGTGTATCTGAGCGGATTTCTCCTGAACATCGCGGGCTCGCTCGTCGGTTCGCGTTGGGCGCTGGCCGGCGGTGCGGCCATCGTGCTTGGGTACGTGTGGCTTTCGCTCGTTCGCGTATCTGCGCTAAAAGAGATCGAACTCACGCCGAAGGCGGGGTGAGCGATCCATGTCGAGGTGTTGAGCGCGCATGGCGGTTGCGCAGGCCTGTGCGATCGAGCGCCTTCGAAATCGGCAAGCGCTGGCCCCGACGCCGAAATCGTAGCGCGGGAAATGGGTGCCCGCATTTCCGGTTGATTCACGGCCAGTTCAATTGAAGCCGCGTACGGTTCGTCCGGTCAATCGGAGAATGCCCCGAACGGCATCACACCCGATAGAGCGGTCGCAATTCCCGCACGTCGGCTAGCTCGTCGAAGCGCCAAAGCGCGTTGATAAGCTTTCTGGCCCGTGCCTTGCCAAGGACGGGAATCAGCAAGTCGAGCACTTTCTCTTCTTCTTCTGCCGGTGTCAGTGGGTTCTCGAACATGCCTTTTGCCGCCATCGTCTGATGGTGCAGGCTGCGGCCATCCTTCAGGACGATATCGATCACGGCTCGCCACCTTCGCTGCGGATCCGTGAGGGACGCATCCCCGATCGCTTCGATGCGCTTGCGCACGGCGAGGATGTGTTTGTCGCGTAGTCGGCCATAGTCGTGTGCGGAGGCGAAGGTCACGCTGCCGTCGACCAGCATGAGCGCCAGCAGATGCTGCACGGAGATGTCCGGCATCTCGCGGTTGTTGACGATCTCGAGTTCCTTGTCGGGCATGCGCACCGAGAGCGACTGGACGTCGCCCGCGCGGATGCCGTGCTCGATCATCATGTCCCTCAGCACGTGCATGGGGCCCTGGATGGGGCCGCCCACGGGCCAGCGCTTGATGCTGGCGCGCATGATCTCGTAGTCCTTGCCCAGGCCGCGCGCAATCTCTTCGCGGACCGCCGCACCGGGTTCGGGCTCGAATGTGTAGAAGAGGTCCCTTTCACCGGAGAATACGTCTTCCACGCCTGTCCAGCCGTGGGCGACCATCAAGGCCGCCTGCGTGCCATTGTGGGCAGGCATGCCTCCCATCATGTATGCCTTCTCGATGTGATCGTGATCGCGGAAGTTCGTATAGAGTCCGGCCGCCTGCTGGGCGGTGTACGACAACACGTGGCGCACTTGCCGTGCATCGAGGTTCAGCAGCGAGGCGGCGGCTGCGGCTGCACCGAAGAGCTGGCCGAACGCACACGAATGGTGGCCGGTACGCATGAAGGGCTGAGGCTTGAACGGAAGAATCATGCGCGCGCACACGTCGTAGCCCACGATGATCGCTCGCAACACTTCGCGCCCTGACAGGCCGTTTCGCTCGCCGATCGCGAGAGCCGCCGGTACCACACTCGTCCCCGGGTGCGTCTGAGAGGGCGGGTGGGTATCGTCGGTCTCGTCGGCGTGACCGAACATGCCGTTGATCAGGGCCGCATGTGCGGCCGACATCCGCATGCGCGTTCCGATCAGTCCGGCTTCCGGCTTGCCGCCCAGCGACCTTGCATAGTCGATCGCCTTTACGCCGGGCAGCAATTTCGTTCCGGAAATCATTGCGCCGAAGGTGTCGACCAGATGCAGCTTTGCGCGTTCGATCACGGCGCGGGGCGGGGACTTGCGCACGGCGCGAGCGATGTAACTGCTCAGCGCTTGCATGTGGGGCGAAACGACGTTCGGTGAACCCATGCTATCGTCCTATTGAAGGCGGATGCCGGACTTCGCGATGACCTCGGCCCAGATGGCGGTCTCCTTGGCGATGCGCGCTGCCATCTCCCGAGGCGAGCACGGATCGGCCTCCAGTCCCTGGCGAGACATCGCAGCCTGGACCTCCGGGATGGCCAGTACTTTCACCGTAGCCGCATGGATCCGTTCGAGCACGGGTTTCGGCACCCCGGCGGGCAGCGTCATCCCGAACCATAGGCCTGCGTCGAAGCCCGGATAGCCCGATTCGGCAACGGTCGGCAGATCGGGCAGCAGCCTGGAGCGCTTCAAGCTCGTGGAGGCGATTGCGCGCAAGCGTCCCGCCTGGATCAAGGGGATCGTCGATGCAACTGTTCCGACGAGCACCTGCACTTCGCCGGCAACGACGGCCGCCGCCGCCGGACCGCCCCCCTTGTAGGGGACCTGCGTCATGTCGATGCCCGCCCGAAGCTTGAGCAACTCCGCGCCGAGATGAATTGCCGTCCCCGTGCCGGCCGACCCGTAGTTGAGCGTGCCGGGCTTCTGCTTCGCGAGTGCGACGAGTTCCTGCACGCTGCGCGCCGGAACGCTCGGATGCACGACGACGACTTGTTCGCCGAGCGACAGCACGGTGACCGGCTGCAGGTCGCGCTCGACGCTGAAGGACATCCGGTACAACGACGGATTGACCGTTAGCACGGTACTGGTCGAAGCCAGCGCAGTGTAGCCGTCCGGGTTGGCTTTCGCGACGATCTCGGCACCGACGTTCCCGCCCGCGCCCGCGCGGTTGTCGACCAGCCAGGTTTGACCGAGCGCCTCGGTCAGTCGGGGCGCGACGATGCGCGCCGTTACGTCGAGGCCACCGCCGGCCGCAGATGCGACGACCCAGCGTATGGGCCGCTGCGGAAAACCCGCGTCGGCGGCCGTGGCGGCTTGGGACGCCACGATGGCGGCACAGACAAGGCAAACCCTGACTACTGAATTCGTCATCGTGGATCCTTCGCTCCGACGTGGACCGGCAATTATAGGCGTTGGTCTCCGGTCCGCCTGCCGTTGCAATCGTTCTTCCCGCTCTCCCGGAGAAGACTATCATTGCGGGCTAATCGTAGACGGACGTAGGTGCGGCTACGCTGTCATGTGCTGACGAACTTCATTCACCCTGGAGCGACACATTGAGCGGTAACGCGATACAGTCGATCCGCCGTGCCAGCGGCGGACGTACTGCCATGATCTGGACGCTCGTCATCGTCATCGCGGCGATTGCGTGCTGGCAATTGAAAGGGCCGTCTGCAGTCGAGGCGTCCCTGCACAGCTATGTCGATCAGATTCTCGTGGTGCTGCCGCGCATGGCCGCGGCACTGCTGATCAGCGGGTTCGTCCAGGTTCTCGTTCCCCACGATCTGGTCAAGCGCTGGCTCGGCAAGAGCGCTGGACTCAAGGGGGTGTTCGTCGCGACCGGGGTCGGTGCTCTCACTCCGGGTGGGCCGATGCTGGCTTTTCCGCTGGTCATCGTGCTGCGAAATGCCGGCGCTTCCACGGCCTCGCTCATCACCTTCCTCACGGCGTGGGCGACGCTCGGATTTCACCGCGTCCTGATGTGGGAGTTGCCCCTGCTCGGACCGAACTTCGCAGCCGTGCGTTATCTCGCGTCGATCCCGCTGCCTTTCGTGGCCGGCGCGATCGTGCTGGCATGCGTGGCTGCCGCCGAGCGCAGAGGAGAGCGCCACCGATGAAGATCGACGCGAGTCTCGTCGTCCTCTGGGCCGGGGTCGTGGCACTGATGCTGTTCACCTGGCACAAGAAGGGGAGCGCCGGCGTGCGCGCCGGGTTTGCAGGCTCCTGGCATCTCGCCAAGATGGTGATGCAGATCATCCCGTTTGCATTGCTCGGCGCCGCCTTGTTCACGCAACTGATCCCGGAACAGTGGATCGTCAGTCTGATCGGACGCGACTCGGGGTTCACCGGGATCGTCATCGCATCGTTGGCGGGCGGGTTCGTGCCCAGCGGCCCCTTCGTGTCGTTCCCGATCGCGTTGTCGCTGATCCAGACCGGAGCAGGTCCTGCGCAGATCGTCGCGTTTCTCTCCGGATGGTCGGTGTATGCGTTCTATCGGGTGATGGTTTGGGAGGTGCCGACGATGGGCGCGCAGTTCACGCTGCATCGCATGGGGGCATCGCTGATTCTGCCGATCATCGCCGGGGTACTGACCACGGCGATGCTTCAATGGCTCTGAGTAGGGACACCGGTATCGAACCGTGCCGGTGAAGTGGCGAGCGCCGTGCGGTCAGATCCGCTTCAGAAAATCGATTCGCGCAGCTCTCAGTTCACCCAGACGCTGCTCGGGCACGATCCGTTCGCACCGGGCGTAGAACGAATCGAAGGCATCGATCACGATGGAGCGCGCGATCGAGTCCGTCACCGGAATGTTCGATGCCGTTGTCGCGTCGCCGATGGGCGTCAGCACGGCGTGCTTGGGCACCAAGCGCTGGCCCGATTTGCCGGCTGCAACCATCGGCCCGGTCTTGGTGTATTCCTCACCTTCGTACAGGAAGCGGGTGCCGATGGGCATCTGGTGAATCTTCATCGCGTGGTGCCTCTTGCGGTTCGTGCTTGGATGTTCGAATGGCGTCGCTATTTTGTCCGCGAATGCAGCAAGTCGGTTGGGGCGAACCGGCGCAGCCGCTATAGCATCGGTATCCCGTCACGGTCGATCGCGAAGCGTTCGCCGGCCATGATCGGCACGCGCAGCCGGTTCTCCATCGGCGGAATCGGGCAATTCCAGGCGCGGCTGAATGAGCACGGCAAGAGCGACGCGTAGTTGAAATCGACCTCGACGCTGCCCGTTCGGTCCGCGGGCAGGCGCACGGTACGTCCAGAACCGTAGCTGGTGTGGCCGCTCGTCGCATCGGTGAAGTGGAAGTTGAGCTTGTCCTGGTGGCGCGTGGCATAGAGGGTTTGTTCGGCACCTGCGATATCGAAGGTCATTTTCGCGATCACCGGGCGATCTACCGGAATCGGATTGCGGTGATGGGCGACGGCCACCTTCCGGCCGTTCTCGACGGGCTCGATGCGAGCCTTGACGATCCAGTCGGCGGACCACTCGAAGGCATCGATGTGGCTGAACTGCTGTGCCCAGATGCTCTTCGGGTTCCACACCTGCAGGGCGTAGCGCGTGTTGTCGTAGGTGAAGATCACGCCCTCGGCGCCGTTCGGAAAACAGGCGACGCTGGCCGGATGCTTCGGATCCGCCATCAATTTCGCGCTGCCGTCGACGAGGCGGCCGTCGATCAGGATGCCGTCGCTCGCACTCGCTTCGACGAGCAGCCCGGCTTCCCCGGCGGGCAGCGGCGACCAGAGGCCGGGTGCGCCCGGGACGCGCTGGCCGGGCTTTTCGACATGATTGCCCCAGACGAACGAGACCGGGCCGCGCTTGCCGCGGACGAATTCAGTGCGTTGCTCGATGTACTCGCGATGCTTGCTGCGGGGATCGGCACTTGCGGTCATGGGCTGCCTCCAGTCAGATTCGGGATCGTCATCGAAACGAAAGTCTCGTTGTCCTTGCACGGCCGCGGTGGCGTCACTCTGCCGTGATGCCCGCGCGCCTGATCACATCGGACCAGCGGACGATGTCTTTCGTCAATAGCTCGGCAAGCTCGCCTGGGGTGCCGGTAGCGGGCTCGTAGCCTTGTGCCATGAGCGAATCATGGACGTCCTTGCGTGCCATCACCTTGCCGATCTCCGAATTGAGCTTGGCAATGACGTCGTGCGGCGTCGCTGCAGGCGCGAAGAGGGCAAACCAACTCGAGGCCTCGAAACCTTTCAGTGTTTCTCCGAGCGTAGGCAATGCGGGTAGCGCGGTACTTCGTTTGGCGCTCGCGACGGCGATTCCCCGCAGCTTGTTCGCCTTGATATGAGCGATTGCCGGACCGAGGCCCGCGAACATGACCTGCACCTGACCACCCAGCAAATCGGACGTTGCAGGGGCGGCTCCCTTGTACGGTACATGTACGAGATTCACCTGCGCCATGTGCTTGAACAGTTCGCCCGCCAGATGCGGTGCGCCGCCGACGCCGGAGGAGGCATAGGACAGCTTGCCGGGGTGCGCCCTGGCGAGCGTGATCAGCTCCTTTGCCGACTTCACCGGCAGCGACGGATGCACGACGAGCACGTTCGGTCCGACGCCGAGCAGGCTCACCGGGGCGTAGTCCTTCACCGGGTCGTAGGGCAGCTTCCTGTAGAGGGAAGGATTGATGGCGACCGTACCGTTGGTCGACAGAAACAGCGTGTAGCCATCGGGAGCGGCGCGTGCCGCGAGTTCGGCACCGATCAGTGTGTTGCCGCCGGGCCGATTATCGACCAGCACCGGCTGACCGAGCGTTTCGTTCAAGCGCATGGCCAGGGTGCGACCGAAGATGTCGCTGCCGCCGCCTGGCGCGAAGGGGACGATGATGCGAACCGGACGGCTCGGATAGCTCTGTGCCATGCTCGACATGCAGACTGTGCAGAGTGCGGTCGACGCCACAATGGAAACGAGTGCCTTCTTCATCGCGCTTCTCCTCCGTCGTGCGTGCCGCACGAGCACGCATCCGACTTCCCGGATCATAATGGAGTCGATCGCCCGCGTCCTTGCGGCACGACGTTTCGATATCCAGGAGACCACCCAATGGAACAGCATGCACCGATACTCGATCCGAGTGCGCCGGTGGCGATGTCCGAGGATCTGCGCACGCAGCCGATCGACGATCTTCGCGGCAAGGTCGTGGCCTTCGTCGACAACACCAAGCCGAATTTCGATCTGCTCGCGGATGCAATGAGCGAGCTTCTCCTGCGTGACCACGGCGTCGCGAACGTGATCCGGCATCGAAAGCGTGCGCCGTCGGACGGTGCGAGTCCTGAGTTTTTCGACGCTCTGGTCGGTCAATGCGATCTCGTGATCGCAGGCTCCGGCGATTGAGGCTCGTGTACGTCGTGGAGTGTCCACGACAGCATCGAGGCGCGCAGGCGCGGCCTGCCGTCCGTCGTCATTTGCTCGACGGCGTTCGTCACATTGGGTCGCGCGCAAGCGAAGGCGCTCGGCTTTGCGGAATTGCCGCTTGCGATCGTGCCGCATCCGTTCGGCTCCCGCAGTCGCGAGGACGTGCGCTCGCTCGCTCGTGTATGCGTGACGGATGTCGAGCGGCTCGTCACCGAACGCGGAAGCTCCGCTCGCGACGAGAGCGCTGCCGCCACGGCAACCCGCGCGGGTGTCATCGAAGCGCCGACCGTGCAGGAAGAATTCGATGCCTGGTGCCGCGAGCGCAACTGGAGCGATGGCCTGCCGCTCGTGCCACCGACGCGTGAGCGCGTCGCCCGTTACCTGGCCGCAGCGGGGCGGGCACCCGAATCGCTGGTCGGACGCATCCCTCCGGCTTTCGGCGCTGCTTCGGTCGAACGCATTGCAATCAACGCAGCCATGGCTGGCTGCAATCCGCGGGCGATGCCGGTGTTGATCGCGGCGGTCGAGGCGATGTGCGATCCGGCGTTCAACCTGCAAGGTGTACAGACGACGACCAACCCCGCAGCGCCGTGGGTCATCGTGAACGGTCCGATCGCCGCCGAACTGGACATGAATGCCGGCATCAACTGTCTCGGGCCAGGGAACTGGGCCAACGCCGGCATCGGTCGCGCACTTCGGCTCGTCTTGCT
>JBIKKL010000553.1:0-3690 GCA_044360365.1 Burkholderiales bacterium
CACGACCAGAAAGAGCGGCGAATTGGCGATCTGCGTGACGTGCGCAAAGTCTCTTACCGGATTGTAAGGGGTGTTCGGGACCAGCTGCGGGACGACGGAGTGCGTGGTCGTCGTGCCCACGGAGAGCGTGTAGCCGTCCGGTGTGGCGCGCGCGACGAGGTCCGCGCCGATCGCACCACTGGCGCCCGGTCGATTCTCTACGACGAACTGCTGCTTTACGGTATCGGTGAGGCGCTGGGCCAGGATGCGCGCGGCGACGTCCGTGCCGCCACCGGCGGTAAATCCGACGATGATGCGCACCGGCTTGGTGGGATCGGTCGTCGCCGCAGCGGCATGGCTCGCAGTCGTGCCCCCCATGCCGGCGAAGATGCCGGCGGCACCGCACAGGATGAGCTTGCGCATGTCTTCCTCCTTGATCGCCTGGCCACCGTGGATGCAGTGACGGGCATCGCAGGGGCATGTTGTCGGAATCGCGAAGCATAGGCTGAGCGTATCGGGTCAGCAACCGCGGCCTGTGGACTTCGCAGCGCGTGGTCTCGGCACGAGGGCGGCTCCCGTCGACCTGGCGGCGACTTTGCGCTAGATCAAGCACCCGCGAAATTCATGCGATCAGAATGGCGCTCGCTGTCCGCGGGATCGACAGCCTGCCGCTCGTTGTGCTTCGATGCGGCTACGGAGGCTGGTTCGCTCGATCCCTGCGACCCGCGAACGGCGATTCAGCGCCACCCGTCTTGTCAGGAGGAGACCCGAACATGGCCACACCCTCGATGCAGCAGTTCGCCGCAGGTCCGCTCAGTTTCGTCGTGCGTCACGAACTCTGGGACGGGAACATCCAGGACCACGCCGATCAGGGCGTGACGATCCTCGTCAATGGCAACGTGGCGGGGAAGGAAACCACGCTGCTGCGCTTCAATTGCTTCGACATAGAGAAGAGCTACGTGTACGGGCCCGAGAATCCCGATTTGAAGCACAGTGGGCCGATGATGCTCGAAGGACGCATGACCGCGCCGACTGCGCAGATCTACCGCATGGATCCCGTGACCGACGGCAACCCCATCGGTTGGACGGTGCGCACACTGGGCACGAAGCTGCGCAAGATGCTCGATCGCGCGGGCTATCCGCAGATGGCCGAGATCGTCGACATGGCCGAAGTCCGGAGGGTGCTGCCCCAGCTCGAATCTTCTGCGCGGGAGATCAATCTTGCGAAGCGCAACACGGTGAAGCACAACCGCGGCACGCATATCTTCGACGCGGGCAACGTCCGTTTCGGCCTCGAGATGCGACGCCTGCCGGTGGGCGATGGCGGTCTTGCCGTCCACGTGCTCGCGGACATCGGCGGCTCGACGCAGGCGTCCTACGTCGAGGAAACCGAGATCCTCGCGTTCGATTGTTTCTGGGACGGCGCGCACTATCATTACGGGCCGCGCAACAAGAATCACCGCATCTACTGGGACACCACGCTCGTCGAGGATCCGCTCGGCTGGCTGTTCGAGCAGATCGAGAACCGTCGACTCGGCGACATGATCGTTCGTGCGGGCTACCCCGGCATCGCGGCCGATCTCGACATGGAGAAGGTCATGGCCATTCTGCCGGTCATGAAGAAGAAGGCGCGCGAGCTGCAGGACGAAGGCACGGCGCTGACGGGACGACCGGGTCTGCCGCTCGAGCCGACGCCGAATCTCGCGGCTCAGTAGGGCACTGTTCGCCCGTGCCGGGTGAGTACCCTGGCTGGGCCGCAATGTTCCATCAAGGCAAGGGAGCGATACCCAGTTCGCGCGCAAGCCCGTCGAGCGCATGACGCAATGCCGCAGGCATGGGCACGCCGTGTGCCGAGCGATCCTCCCTTGCGGCAAAACTTCCCTCGCCGGGGATATGGATGGCTTCAACCCCCGGCATGCGCTCCGAGGCTTTCAGATCGCGGATCACGGTGTCGATGCGGCGCTTGAAGGCGTCCACGTCGCCGAAGGCAGCGGGATTCAAGGCAACGATGCAGTGACCTGTATTGGTCGGCGTGGTGTCGTCCTTGTTGAAGTCGACGACCTCTTTGCCCATGGCGGCGCCGTTCAACGTCCCTGCGAGCAAACCGAACACCAGGGCGAGCCCGTAACCCTTGTATCCCCCGATCGGGAGCAGGAAGCCCTCGTCGGCGCGCTTCGGATCGGTGAGAGGCTGCCCCTTGCGATCCATCATCCAGCCTTCGGGCATCGTCTCGCCGCGCTGGGCCTTGGTCTTGACCTTGCCGTAGGCGGCAACGGTCGTCGCCATGTCGAGCACCACCGCCTTCTCTTCGAGCGCGGGCAGGGCGACCGCTATCGGGTTGGTCGACAGCAGCATGTCGAGCCCGCCCCATGCCGGCAGGTGATTGGCGTTGCCGACGGCGAGATAGAGCCCGATCATGTCGTGTTCGAGGGGCATCGATGCATACAGCGATGCCGGTCCCGCGTGATTGCTCCAGCGCACGCCGACCCAACCGATGCCGTTCGCTTTCGCCTTGCGGATGGCCGCTTCTGCGGCGAAGCGCATGACGAGATGGCCCATGCCGTTGTCGCCGTCGACGAGTGCCGTGGCTGCAGCCTCTTCCACGATGCGTATGTCCGGCTTGAGGTTCACGGCACCGCCCTTGATGCGGCGGATGTACTGCGGCAGGCGAAAGATGCCGTGTCCGTCGGAGCCGTTCACATCGGCTCGCGTCATCATCTCGGCGACCGATTGGGCATCGGCGGCTGCCATCCCGACACGCTCGAAGGCGCGCGCAATGTAGACCTGCAGTTCCGTGGCTTGGACCCGATCCCGTGGCAGTGGCTTGGTCATGTGATCTCCCGTGCATTGCGAATCGATGGGACAGGCGCGGGTCATGGTCTCACCGATGCGTTCGATGATTCTCGCATGATCGCAGCCGACACCGGGTCTAGGAGGGGTCGGCAGAACCGGACGTGCGCCCGATTGACTTTGCGCCGATAACTCTCCATTCTCGCTTGTGACTGATTCGTTCTGGCACCGTGTCACGCTCACTATTCATGGAGGAGGCCGCTCATGTCGCACCTGGAGGAGCTCGCCCGGTTCGTTGTACATACGCCGCAAGACCGCATTCCCGCGCAGGCGATGACGCGCGCGAAGCATGCGCTGATCGATGTCCTGGGGGTGACGATCGCCGGCAGCACCGAAGAAGTGTCGCGGATCGTTGCGCGACACGTTGCAGCAACGTCGCGCGGCAGCGCCACCGTGGTGGCCAACAATGCACGGACGAGTGCTGCAGATGCCGCTCTGGCGAACGGTACGGCAGGGCACGCCCTCGACTTCGATGATTCGAATTTCGTGCTGGGCGGCCATCCGAGCGTGACACTCGTGCCGGCGTTGCTGGCGGTCGCAGAGGAGAGCGGCGGCAGCGGACGAGCGATCCTCGAAGCCTACGTCGTAGGCTTCGAGGTCGCGACTCGACTGGCGAGCGCAGTCCACTACGAACACTACGAGAAGGGCTGGCATCCGAGCGCCACGCTTGGCGTGTTCGGGGCCACTGCTGCGACGGCGCGTCTGCTGGGGCTCACCGAGGATCAGACGCGGCACGCGCTGGCGCTGGCAGCCTCCATGGCATCGGGCGTCAAGGCAAACTTCGGTTCCATGGCAAAGCCGCTGCAGGTGGGGCACGCATGCGCCAAGGGCGTGATGTGCGCGCAGCTCGCTGCGGCCGGC
>JBIKKL010000554.1:0-3687 GCA_044360365.1 Burkholderiales bacterium
CCGACCGCAGCCGGCGCGTCGCACCAGGGGACCGGAACAGCTCGAACGCGAAGCCATCGGAAGGCTTCAGGGCGAATACGGACTCACGCTGCGCGAAGGCGAGGTGCTGTACTGGCTGTCGTGCGGCAAGGCGAACCGGGATATCGCCGACATCCTCGGAATGAGTCCGCGCACGGTGAACAAACACCTCGAACATGTGTACGAGAAGCTGGGAGTCGAAGCGCGCGCCGCCGCAGTCGCCATCGCGGTAAGAGCGCTTCGCGGCTGAGATCGAGCACCATGGTGCATGTGCGCCAGAACAGTGCGCTCGTGCGCAGTGGCTCGGGGAGCAGGTATGATCCGGCCACCGAAACGCATGCGGTTTCCCACCTCGGATCATGACGACGGCGTCGAACAGCCCCCCCACGCTGGCCCTGATGCGCCTGATGCAGTTGGCGAGTCCCACCCTGCCCGTGGGCGCCTACAGCTATTCGCAAGGACTGGAATGGGCGGTCGCGACCGGCACGGTCCGAAACGCCGAAAGTGCCGCGCGCTGGATCGAAGACGTATTCAGGACCTGCGTGGCCACGTTCGAGCTGCCCTGCCTGGTTGCGATGCTTGCTGCGGCCCGTGCGAGCGACGGCATCGAACTGCGCCGCCTGAACGATCGATACCTCGCCGGACGCGAAAGCGCCGAACTTCGGGCAGAAACCGTGCAGATGGGCCGCTCACTCGTCCGACTGATGCACGAACTCGAAGAAGTCCGCCCGACGGCCGAGCTGCTGCGCGACATGAAAGAGCCCAGCTATCCCTGCGCCTGGGCATGCACCGCGGCGGCATTTGCGCTCGACCCGGATCAATGCCGCCTTGCTTACGCATGGGCCTGGATCGAGAATCAGGTACTGGCCGCAATCAAGCTCGTCCCGCTCGGACAAAGCGCGGGCCAACGCATGCTGATCGAACTGAGCCGCAAAGCCGATGCGCTTTGCGCAGCAGCGCCGTCCCCCGAGAGCGAATGGACGAACTTTGCACCGGCCCTCGGGCTCGCCAGCACCGCCCACGAGACGCAGTACACGCGTCTCTTCCGTTCATGAGGATCGCTTCGACATGACGCCCCATCCCCCCTTGCGTGTCGGTATCGGCGGCCCCGTCGGCTCCGGCAAGACGGCGCTTACGCTCGCCCTTTGCAAGGCATTGCGCAATCGCTACCGGCTCGCCGTCGTCACCAACGACATCTACACCGAAGAGGATGCGCAGTTCCTCGTTCGCAACGAAGCACTCGCCCCCGAGCGCATCATCGGCGTGGAGACCGGCGGCTGTCCTCACACGGCAATCCGCGAAGATGCTTCGATCAATCTCGAAGCCGTCGCGCGCTTGAACGAAACCTTCCCCGACCTCGAACTCATCTTCATCGAAAGCGGCGGCGACAATCTGGCCGCCACGTTCAGCCCCGAGTTGTCGGATCTGACCATCTACGTGATCGACGTGGCGGCGGGCGACAAGATTCCCCGCAAGGGTGGGCCGGGCATCACCAAGTCCGACCTGCTCGTGATCAACAAGATCGACCTCGCCCCCTATGTCGGCGCATCGCTCGAAGTCATGGATCGCGACGCCAGGAAGATGCGCGGCCAGCTGCCGTTCATCTTCACCAATCTCAAGACCGAACAGGGCCTCGATGGCGTGATTCGGTTCATCGAGTCGCAGGGCATGCTTTCCGCGGCGGTGTCCGCACAATAACCCCCAAGTTTCCCAGGAGGCCGAAGATGACCCGTACCCTTGCCCGAACATGCGAAATCGCAAATCGCCATGCCCTCGCCGCCGTTACCCTGCTCCTCGTGCCGTCGATCGCCCTCGCCCATCCGGGACATGGCGAAGGCTTCCTGCCCGGACTGTTGCACCCCTTCCACGGTCTCGATCATCTCCTCGCTGCCATTGCGGTCGGTCTGTGGGGTGCACGCATCGGCGGACGCGCCCTGTGGGCATTCCCCATCGCGTTCGTCGTCGCGATGATCGCGGGTGGGCTACTCGCCCAGAGTGGAATTGCCGTGCCCGGCATGGAAGTCATGATCGCACTCTCCGTTCTGGTGCTCGGCGCTGTGGTGGCAGCCAATGCACGTTTGGCGGTTCCAGCCGGTGCTGCGCTCGTGGCAGCGTTTGCGCTCTTCCACGGCGGCGCGCATGGTGCCGAAGCGCCCGATCAAGGGGGCTTCGCAAGCTACGCACTGGGGCTCGCATTCGCCACGGCCACGCTGCACACGAGCGGCATCGTGATCTGCCTGTGGTTCAAGGCAAGGCGCTGGCTACTGCGCATCGTCGCCATCCCGATCGCACTGGCGGGAGCAGCGATGCTGGTTACCCGACTCGCTTAGAAAGAGCGGGCAGACCGGCATTAGCGCATTGACAGGCTTCCTGGTCGGGGGCTATACGATCCGCATATCGAAGCGATTTGGCGGCTCCGCATTCGTCATCGGCACTCAGGAGGATTACCATGCAACGCGTCAGCCCCCTCACGCTTGCGGCCGCGGCCGCTTTGGCGTTCTTCGGCAGCCAGGCCAGCGCCGTCGTCCCTGGCGAAACGATCTACGAGCCCGCCCCCTACACTTCGTTTGCGGACAGCCCGTTCAGCGGGCTGTCCGTCGTCTCGTACTTCCATCTGGAAAAATTCGAGCTCGCCGATCCGAGAACCCCAGGCTATTCCAGCCCGACCAGCGGTTTCATCGCAGGTGCGAGTTCGCTCACCGACTCGGTCGATGCGGACGACGGCTCGATCGACGGAACGGGGCAGGCCGGCCGATCCTGGTACAGCGCCAACACGACGAACACGATCACCTTCGTGTTCGACGCGATCGCGCTCGGTACCCTGCCCACCCACGCCGGCATCGTCTGGACCGACGTGGGCGAGGTGAGTTCGGGAACAATGGGCGTTACCGACGTGACCTTCCTTGCCTATCGGGCCGACAATACGCTGATCGGCAACATCTCCGGCCTGGGCCTCGGCGATGGTAGCGCCTCGGGCGGCACCGCCGAAGACCGCTTCTTCGGCGCCTACAGCGCAGGCGGCATTGCCCGTATCGACATCACGGTCTCCAACAGCGTCGACTGGGAAGTCGACCATCTGCAGTATGGCACCTTGAACCCGGTCCCCGAGCCGCACCAGTGGCTGCTGTTTGCGCTCGGTCTGGCCGGCGTAGCCGCCGCAGCGAAGCGCCGCGGTCGAGCTGCCTGAATCCCCCGAAGCCAAAGAACCTGTGCCAGGCACATGCCTGACACAGGTTCCAGGTCAGGCGTCGACGCGCACGATGATCTTGCCCACCATCGCGTTCGAGTCCATATGTGCCTTAGCCGCGGGCAGTTCGTCGAACGCAAACACTCGATCCACGATCGGCGTGATCCGGCCGTCCGCCAGCGCCGGCAGGATATCTCGCTTGAACCCTTCCACATGCAGCGCGCGATATGCCACCGGCAGTTTCACGTTCGATACCCCGAAGATGGTGAAGCGATTGACGTGCGTCGCGTTGAGATCGATATCGGCGTTGAACGTATGATCGACGTAGCCGACGATCGCCACGCGTCCCATGTAGGCGAGTGAGCGAAGGATCTCCGGAAAGACCGAACCGCCGACGAGGTTCACGGCGAGATTCGCGCCTTTGCCCCCCGTCACCTCCATGACCTTCGCTGCGAAGTCCGGCTTGCGGGTCCAGATGCCTA
>JBIKKL010000066.1:0-13117 GCA_044360365.1 Burkholderiales bacterium
CATCATGGTCCTGCGTTATCAGGATCGGGACATCGCAGTGGACGGATCTCAGGCGAGCTTCACGATCGGTCGCGACGAAGCGAGCGATTTGCCCGTTGCGAGCACGAAGGCGTCGCGACAGCATGCTCGCATCGAGTGGCGGCGGGACAAGTTCGTCCTGTTCGATCACAGCACTAACGGCACCTATGTCACGCTCGAGGGCGAACCGGAAGTGCTGGTCAAGCACGAGAGCTTCCTGCTCTATGGCCGAGGCCTTCTCAGCATCGGCGAGGCAGCGCACACGGACGGATGCGGCGTCATCCGCTTCGAATGCCAGTGATCATTGCATGGCCATGAGCGAATCCCCTTCACGCGAGCTACTGGTGCTTTTTGCCGATATCAGCGGCAGCACCATGATCTACGAGCAGCTCGGCGATGCGGCGGCCGTTGAACTCATCCAAGGGCTGCTCGCGCGCATGGAGGAGGAGGCCTATTTCCATCGAGGGACGGTCATCAAGTCGATCGGCGACGAGCTCCTCTGTACGTTTCCCGATGTCGTATCGGGGCTCGCGGCCGCGACAGCCATGCAGCAGCAGGCCGGTGCCGTGGCCGGCCCGAATGGTAGAGCGCTTGCACTGCGCGTCGGGATGCACTTTGGTCCGGCACTCGAAGAGCGCGGCGATGTATTCGGCGACGCAGTGAACGTTGCCGCGCGCGTCGTCGAACATGCCCGTCCCGGGCAAGTGCTCATGACCGATGCCTGCTTCGAGAAAGTGCCGCTCCTCGGGCGCAGCCGGATCCGCGCGATCGATCGCATCACCGCGCGGGGCCGAAGCGCCGAGACCACGATACTCGAAGTCATGTGGCAGCGAGGGAAGACGGTGACGACGGTCGTTTCGCCGGTGCTGCGCTCCCACGACGACGAAGGCTGCGTCGTTCTGGCCTACGCCGGCCGCGAATTCACCGTGCATCAGCAAACGCCGTCCTTTCTGATCGGCCGGGATGCTCATTGCCAGCTGGTGGTGTCCGGGACGATGGCTTCGCGCCAACATGCAAGTGTCCAGTGGCGGCGGGGCAAGTTCGTGCTCGCGGATCGCAGCACCAACGGGACCTTCGTCGTGCCGGACGGTGGCCATCCGCTCCATCTGCGACGCGAGGAGTTCGTGCTTCAGGGGACAGGCGTCATCGGACTCGGCGAGCAGCCGCGGGAAGGCAGCGGCGGCGTTGTTCGCTACGAATTCAAGCCCGGTTCGTCCAGGGGCTGAGCGGCGCTAGCAGCCTACTCGGGAAGATACCCGGCCGTGAACGAGACGAGACGCCAGTCGCCGCCCTGGGCTGCAAAGCATGCCATGTGCTCGATGGGGCTGCGAATCTGTTCTTCGGGGACGAAGCCGCTCGTGTCTAGAATACGAACCTTGGTCCATTTCTGTGGAAAGCCCGGCGTGGTGTCGCCCACTTCCCAGTCTTCTACTGGCACCAGTTCGTAGGTGAGGCGAGCGATCGTGCGTGCCCCGGACGACGGTTCGCTCTTCACCAGGACTTCGGCCGCAATGATTGCGCCGAAGCGGAAGGGATCGAAATCGGTGTTCCACTTTGCAGCCACGTAGGGGGTGCAAAGGCGCGTCTCGCCACGCTCGTTTTTCACGAATGCGCCACCGAGCCCCACGGCTTTTCCCAGCTCGCGCCATACCGGACTTTTCTCGTCGTCGAGGGACCAGCGGCGGCGGAATTCGTCCAGGCCGCGCGTCTGGTCCGGGCCATTGTTGACCTCCGGATGGATTGCTGCCAGCAGCGACGATCGATCCCGACCTTCCAGGGCAGCAAGCAATCGCGCTCGGTAGGTCTGCCAGCCGGCGTTGCCCGCACCCTCGTCGATCGGTGTGAACGCGATGCTCTGGGCATGAACCATCGCTGCGACTGCAATGGTGCCGGCACCGATGATCCGTGCAATGGCGTGGCTCCAGCGCGCGGAGGAGATCGAAGAAGTTCGCATGAGGGCCAAGACTCGTTCCTGCACGGTGCGTTCACAGCCGACTTCCAGGCCGGCCGAAATACGTAAGTGGAAGAGAACGCGCAATGGTAAGCCCTCACGCCGCGATTTGCGATGGGCAGGAGGAAATCACGGATACCATACCTGCCGCGAACCGGAGGCGTGTCCACGATGCGCGATAGACGTCTCCGCGCGCGACGCCCTGTGGCAGAATCCGGGCTTTTTTGAAACACCGAGGGCTCATGGCCGCACCTTCACTGCCTGCACAGACTCACGAAAAGATCGTTCGTCAGATTGCCGAGGAACTGGCCTGTCGCCCGCCACAAGTTGCTGCTGCTGTCGGGCTCCTCGACGAAGGTGCCACGGTTCCCTTCATTGCCCGCTATCGCAAGGAGGCGACGGGCAGCCTCGACGACACCCAGTTGCGCAACCTGGAGGAGCGCCTGACGTATCTGCGGGAGCTCGAGGATCGTCGCGCTACAGTCATCACGTCGATCGAAGAGCAGGGAAAGTTGACGAGCGAGCTGAAGTCGGCCATCGAAAGCGCCGCGACCAAGCAGACCATCGAAGATCTCTACTTGCCGTACAAGCCGAAGCGGCGCACGCGGGCGCAGATTGCACGCGAAGCGGGCCTGGAACCGCTTGCGAACGCGCTGCTCGGCGATCCGACGCTGGACCCGCTCGCGGAAGCGGCCAAGTTCGTCGATGTGGAGCGCCAGGTCAAGGATGCGAAGGCGGCTCTCGAAGGCGCGCGCGACATTCTCTCCGAGCGGTTCGCCGAGAACGCGGCGCTCATCGGCAGCATGCGTGAATGGCTTTGGGAAGATGGCGAAGTCCGTTCGACACTCGTGGAGGGCAAGGCCGAGGAGGGGGCCAAGTTTCGCGACTACTTCGATTATTCGGAGCCCATCTCGAAAATTCCGTCGCACCGGGCGCTCGCACTTTTTCGCGCATGGCATGCCGGCGTGTTGTCGATCAAGCTCGGGCTTGATGCCGAGCGCGAGGCACTTGTACCGCATCCGGCCGAGGGTCGAATTGCCGCGGTTACCGGCATTTCGCAGCGCGGCCGCGCTGCCGACAAATGGCTCGCGGACGTATGCCGCTGGACCTGGCGCGTCAAAGTGCAGCCGCAGCTGGAGACCGATCTCTTCCGGCAGCTTCGCGAGGCCGCCGAAACCGAAGCCATCCGCGTGTTCGGACAGAATCTGCGCGATCTGTTGCTGGCCGCTCCGGCGGGGCCGAAGGCCGTCATGGGCCTCGATCCAGGGTTGCGTACGGGCGTCAAGGTGGCAGTCGTCGATCCCACCGGCAAGCTCGTCGATACGGCGACCATCTATCCGCACGAGCCGCGTCGCGACTGGGAGGGCTCGATCGAGAAAATTGCGACGCTCGCCGCTCGGCATGACGTGCGCCTCATCTCGATCGGCAACGGTACGGCATCGCGCGAGACCGAACGTCTTGCGGCAGACCTCATGAAGCGACATCCCGATCTGAAACTCGCGCGCGTGGTGGTGAGCGAGGCGGGTGCGTCGGTCTATTCGGCTTCCGAACTTGCCGCGAAGGAGTTCCCGGATCTCGATGTCAGCTTGCGAGGGGCCGTGTCGATTGCGCGTCGATTGCAGGATCCGCTCGCAGAGCTCGTCAAGATCGAACCCAAAGCCATCGGCGTCGGGCAGTATCAGCACGACGTCAATCAGCGCGAACTCGCACGTACACTCGACGGCGTGGTCGAGGACTGTGTCAACGCCGTCGGCGTCGATGTAAACACGGCGTCCGCACCGCTGCTTGCACGTGTGTCCGGACTGAACAGTACGCTTGCCCGCAGCATCGTGAGCTACCGTGAGGCCAATGGCGCGTTTCGCTCGCGCGACGTCCTGAAGTCGGTGCCTTATCTCGGTGCAAAGACGTTCGAACTGGCGGCCGGCTTCCTGCGGGTCATGGACGGCGACAACCCGCTCGATCGCTCGGCCGTGCATCCGGAAGCGTACCCGCTCGTCGAGCGCATCCTCGCCAAGCTCCAGAAAGACGTACGCGATGTGATGGGTCGCAGCGACGTCTTGCGGCAGGTCGCGCCGAAGGAATTCACCGACGAACGATTCGGTCTGCCGACCGTCCAGGATGTCTTGGGCGAACTGGAGAAGCCGGGACGCGATCCGCGGCCCGAGTTTCGCTCGGCGCAGTTCAGGGACGGCGTCGAGACGCTCAAGGATCTGCAACCCGGCATGTTGCTGGAGGGGGTCGTCACCAACGTTGCCAACTTCGGCGCCTTCGTCGACATCGGTGTTCATCAGGACGGACTCGTGCACGTCTCGGCGTTGTCGAATCGATTCGTGAAGGATCCGCGCGAAGTCGTGAAAACGGGGCAGCTCGTCAAGGTGAAGGTGGTGGACGTGGATCTGCCGCGCAGCCGGATTGCGCTGACCATGCGACTCGACGATCCCGTCGGCGAGCGATCGTCCGATCAGGCGGAGCAGGGGCCGCGCGGCGCACGCCCGGATCGCGCTCCCCGTCGTGACGAACGTGCGGGTTCGAGACCGCCCGGCCGCGAGGCAGGCAGCCGCCCCGGCAAGGCCGGTCCGCAGCAATTCGATGGTGCAATGGCCGCTGCCTTCGCGAAGCTTCGGGGCGGGCGTTGATCCAAGGGCAGGCCCGAGACATGGGTGAAATGCGGATGGCATGGTCACCTCCAGCGCCGAGTCGACGGGCCGGTCCACAGTGCGCGACCGCGGCGTGACCGATGGCCCGTGCTAGAATCTTTTCAAGCTGAAATCATCGTCACTCATACTTCGCAAACGGGGAGCGGCATGGCACGAATCGAAATCAAGTCGGAGATCACCGGCACCGTGTGGCAACTGAAGGTTCAGGTCGGCGACAAGGTGGAAGAGGGCGATACGCTGATCGTCATCGAGTCGATGAAGATGGAAATCCCGGTGATCACCGAAGATGCCGGGACGGTGAAGGAACTGCTCGTGAAGGAAAAGGACCCGGTCGCCGAAGGTCAGGTCGTGGCGATCGTCGAAGACTAGCGCTTCGAAGTCGGCAGGGTCATTTTCGGGGGCCGTCTTTCGGGACCGCCCCCGAAACACTTTGGAAGCAGGAAACTGTGCCGGCCACGTGGCCGGCACAGTCATTTCAGTTATTTCGCCAGTAGCCTGACCGCCGCATCCCTCGATTCGAGGACCCGCTCGCGCGCGATCTGCTCCGCGGCTAAACCATCGCCTGAACGAATCGCCTTTACGAGGCGCTGCCAGCGCTGCACGGATTGTTTGCGCCGCTCGGGCGTCGACAGGCCGAGGCGCGAATAGCGCGCCGTCTGCTGTTCGAGCGAGAGCAGATACGTGCTCAGGCGCCGGTTGGGCGTGGCGCGATTGAGCAGCCGGTTGATCTGCAGGACGGTATCCACATACTCCTGGCCCTGCGGCGTACGGGCGCATCGAGCCAGTTGTGCCACTTCCTTCTCGAGGAGCGGCAAAACCTGTTCGCGCGCACTCGAGGATTCGGCGACCGAACGATCGCGCAGCCCATTCAACACCGCGCGGATCTCGAAGATCTCGCGCACTTCGTCGACGCTCAGCTTCGTGACCATCGCGCCGCGTCGTGCGAGGATGGTGATGAGTCCGTCCTTTTCGAGCATGCGCAGCGCTTCGCGTGCTGGTCCGCGGCTGACCTCGAACTCCGCGGCGAGCGCTTCCTCGCGAATGCGCTCCCCGGGGGCGTAGGCCCCGTTCAGGATGCGCTCTGCGAGCCGCGCGGCGATCTGCTCCGGCAGCGATCGGGTCAAGGGCTCCAGCTCGGGGCCGGCATCGGACCGCAAGCCGTTGGCACTCGGAGCGCGCGCGGCATAGGCGCGTGCGCTGAATTCGTCTGGAAGCATGACGCGACCTTAACCGGCCGCTTGTAAGATTGTCAACAATCATCTTGACAGCAATCTGACCGGAACCTAGCATTCCCGACGATCCCATGGGCGAGGCACTTCATCTCGAACCATCTGCGGATTCGCAAGTGCACGTTCACAATCTGCTGCACAACTCGCGGAACGAGGCGCCATGAGCTGGAAGGAAGAAGCCGAGGAGATCCACTATCGTCGCCAACTCGCGGACGGCTGCGGCGGCGAGGAGGCCGTTGCAAAGCACCACGCATTGGGCAAGCTCACCGTGCGCGAGCGCATCGCGGGGATTCTGGACCAGGGTTCGTTTCAGGAAGTCGGCAAGCTCGCGGGCCGCGGCAAGTACGACGAGACCGGCAAGCTGGTCGGTTTCGAACCCGCGCCGTATGTGATGGGCATCGGAGCGATAGGCGGACGTACGGTCGCCATCGGCGGGGAGGACTACACGATTCGCGCCGGCACCGGATTCGGCAGCGATCGGCGCAAGGGCGGCCAGGGCGGCTTCATCGAAGATCTCGCCTACCAGTTTCGTGTGCCGCTGATCAACCTGGTCGACGGTACCGGCGGTACGGTGAACACTGCCAAGCGCAAGGGTTTCAGCGTCGTGCCGGGCTATGGCCAGGACGGCTTCGAACGCTCCGCGGACCTCATGGGTATCGTCCCGGTCGTGAGCGCGGTGCTGGGCACTTCGGCCGGGGGGCCCTCGGGGCGCGCCATCCTGTGTCACTTCTCGGTGATGGTGCGCGGGCAAAGCCACATCTTCGCTGCAGGCCCACCGGTGGTGGAGCGCAACTTCGGGGTGAAGCTCACGAAGGAGGAGCTCGGGGGTGCGAAGGTCGCTGCGGATACCGCCGGCACCATCGACAATGTCGCGGAGACCGAGCAGGAAGCGTTCGAGCTGATCCGTCGCTTCCTGTCGTACCTCCCGACCAACGTCTGGGAGCTGCCGCCGCGCGTGCAGTGCCTCGACCCGGTCGATCGCTGCGAAGAAGCCTTGATCGACATCGTGCCGAAGAACGCGCGTGCGGCCTACAACATGCGCCGTCTCGTGAATCTCGTCGTCGACAAGGATTCCCTCTTCGAGATCCAGCCCACGTTCGGCCGAGCAGTCATTACGGCGTTTGCACGCATGAACGGTCATGTCGTCGGCATCGTTGCGAACAATCCGATGTTCGGCGGCATCATGGATACCAAGGCGGCGCGCAAGCAGGGGCACTTCGTCGAACTCTGCGACATGTTCAACGTCCCGCTGGTCTTCTTCGCCGACATCCCGGGCTTTCTCATCGGCAAGGAATCCGAAGAAGACGCCGTACTGCGGGAAGGCATGCGCACGCGCTATATCGGTTTGCAGGTGAGCGTGCCGATGTTCACCGTGCTGGTGCGCCGTTGCTACGGCATGGCGGGCGGCGGCGTGATGGATCGGCGCGGACTCAACTTCAAAATCGCCTGGCCCTCGGCCGAGTGGGGGTCACTGCCGCTGGAAGGTGGCGTGCGTGCTGCCTATAAAAAGGAGATCGAGTCTGCGCCGGATCCCGTGCAGAAGGAAAAGGAGATCGAGGCCGAGCTTCGGCGCCTCAATTCGCCATTCCTCACCGCGGAGGGCTTCGGCATCGAAGACCTGATCGATCCCCGAGAGACGCGGCCGTATCTGTGCCGCTTTATCGAAGCATGCCAGCCGAGGCTGCGCACCCAAACGGGGCCCAAGCCGAAAATCGGGGTGCGACCGTAAAGCGACGAAAGCGAGGATGACCGGTGACCCGACAGCAACCGTCAACCCAGGCGGATGCATGAACCGAATCGGTTATCGATTTGAGACGAAGGACTAGCATCGGAGTACGCGCATGGCATTCGAAGCGCTGATGGAAGAGTATGAGCGTCGCCGCGCCAAGGCATTGGCGATGGGCGGTGAAGACAAGCTGGCGAAGCGCAAGAAGCGAGGTCAGCTCAACGCACGAGAACGCGTCGCCGCGCTGACGGACGAGGGCAGCTTCATCGAGTCCGGCCTCTTCGGCACTTCGGGGATCTACCCCGAGCAGGCAGACGAAACGGCATGCGACGGCAAGATTGCCGGTTTCGCCAAGATCGACGGGCGCGATGTCGCCCTCGTCGTCAACGACTTCACCGTCAAGGGCTCGTCCACCAGCGCAACCAACAGCAAGAAGGTCGGCCACATGAAGCGCACGGCCGTCGAACGTGGCATGCCGATGGTCGTGATCGGTGAATCCACCGGTGCACGCTTGCCTGATGCGATGGGTTCCCGCGGCATGGGACTGCTGCTCGGCAACGACATCACGCAGTTCCGTCGCATGCGCGAAACGCCGCTCGTCGCGGCAGCACTGGGGCCTTCGTTCGGCTCCTCGGCGTGGCTCGCGTGCTGCTCCGATTTCGCGATCATGCTCAAGGGCTCGACGATGGCGGTATCCAGTCCGACCCTGATCGAGATGGCGCTGGGGGAAAAGGTCGACTTCGAAAAGCTCGGCGGCTGGCGCATGCACGCGGAGACCACCGGCCTCATCGATGCGGTTGCCGATACGGAGGAGGAGGTGTTCGACAAGATCCGCGGCTTCCTCTCCTACTTGCCCAGCCACCACAGGGAGGCGCCGCCGGAGGCGCCGGTACCTGCGGGCTCCGGCGAGGGCATGCAGGACATCCTGTCCATCCTGCCGGAGAGCCGCACCCAGGTCTACGACATGCGCAAGATCGTGCGCACCATCGTCGACAAGGATTCGATGTTCGAGCTGAAGCCTCGCTTCGGCAACAGTGCGATCTGCTCGCTCGCCCGCTTGGGCGGCAAGAGCATCGGCGTCGTGGCGAACAATCCGCTGCATCGGGGCGGAGCGCTCGACGGCAATGCCTGCCGCAAGATCGTCGACTTCCTCGTGCTGTGCGATTCGTTCAACATCCCGCTGCTGATCCTGGTCGACACCCCGGGGTTCGTCATCGGCACCGAAGCCGAGCGCGACGGCGCACCCGGCAAGATCATGAACTTCATGAACGCAATGACGCTCCTGTCGGTACCGCGCCTGTCTGTCATCATCCGCAAGAGCTACGGTCGCGCCTACGTCTGCATGGGGGGCGGCCGACACTCCGACGACATCGCGGCCTGGCCCACTGCCGAGATCAGCTTCATGAGCCCGGAGTTTGCGACGCGCATCGTGCACGGTGTGAAGCCGGGCGATGCCGACTTCGAAGCGAAGCTCGCCCAGATCAATCAGGACAGTGCCGTGTGGGGCATGGGCTCGGTGTTCGCCGCGCAAGCGATCATCCGTCCACAGGAGACGCGCGACTATCTCATACGCATGTTCGACGTCTACAAACTGCGCATGACGAAGGGCGTCGGCCAACAGCTGATGCGGGCTTGGCCAACGTCGTACTGAGCACAATCCCGCGAAACCGGCCGAAAGCGGAGGCAGGCCCCGCTTACTCCCGATTTCGCCGCGATATCGAACCACGAACGAAATCGGGATCTGTCCCCGGGTTCGCTGCATAGGAAGCAATGATGTTCAACAAGGTACTGGTCGCCAATCGAGGTGCTGTTGCATCCCGCGTGATGCGTGCCCTCTACGAGCTGGGCGCGCACTCCGTGGCGGTGTACTCCGAAGCGGACGCTCACGCGCCCTATCTCGAAATGTCGAGCGAAGCTCACCTCATAGGCCCCGCACCCGCACGCGAGAGCTATCTCAATCAGGACACCATCATCGAGATTCTCAAGCGTACCGGCTGCGATGCGCTGCATCCGGGCTACGGCTTCCTCGCCGAAAACGCAGAGTTTGCCGAGCGCGTTGCCGCCGCCGGAGCATGTTTCATCGGTCCGAGCGCGCGCTGGATCGATGCGATGGGACACAAGACCAAGGCGCGCGATCTTGCCCGCGAGTACGGCATGCCGATGGCCGCCGGCAGCGGCGTGTTGAAGATCGATGATCCCGAAGCCGTGAAGGCTGCTGCGCGCAAGATCGGTTATCCCATACTGGTCAAGCCGGCAGGCGGCGGTGGCGGCATCGGCATGATGCCCGCCAAGGACGAGTCAGAGCTGATCGCTGCAGTGGAGCGATCGAGTTCGCTCGCATCGCGCGGCTTCGGCAATGCCGAGGTCTATCTGGAGCGACTGATGGAGCGCCCGCGCCACGTGGAGTTTCAGGTCCTCGGCGACGCCCACGGCGATGCCCGTCATCTCTTCGAGCGTGACTGCTCCGTGCAGCGCCGGCACCAGAAGATCATCGAGGAGTCGCCCGCGCCGAACGTGCCTCGCCCGCATGTCGAAGGCATGGCGGATCGAATCGCCGAGATCATGCGCAACATGGGTTACGACAACATCGGCACCGTCGAGATGCTGATGAATCGCGACGGCGAGTTCAACTTTCTGGAGATGAACACGCGCCTGCAGGTCGAGCACGGCGTTACCGAAGAAGTCACGGGCGTCGATCTGGTGAAGGCAATGGTGCGTTGTGCGGCCGGGGAGCGGCTGTCGGAGGTGCTGCCCAAGGAGATCCGCATCGATGGCCATTCGATCCAGGCACGCGTCTACGCCGAGGATCCGAAGAACTTCTTCCCCTCGCCCGGCAAGCTGACTGTTTTCCGTCCGCCGCAAGACAAGGCCATTCGCATCGAGACCGGCTACGCCGAAGGCCGTGACGTCACGCCGTTCTACGATCCGATGATCGCGAAGGTCATCGTGAAGGCGCCGACGCGCGATCGCGCCATCGACCAACTGGTCGATGCACTGCAGGCGTTCGACATCCAGGGTCTCAAGCACAACATTCCTGCGGTGGTGGCGATTCTCAAGTCGGAGGCCTTCCGCAACGGCGAGGTCCATACCGGTATCGTGTCGGAAGTGCTGGCGCGGCCGAAGAAAGCATAGGGGAAGCAATGAGCGACAATCCTTTGATCGGCGCGGCCCGCAAGGCGGGGCGTACCAGCCTCGACGAACTGAGCGGCAAGCAATTGCTTGCGCAGTTCGGCGTGACCGTGCCGAAATCGGTGATCGTGCAGGCTGGCGAAGCGCTTGCTGCCAAGTTGCAGGGCCTGCAGGGCCCTTATGTCGTGAAGGTCATGTCGCAGGACATCCTGCACAAGAGCGACGTCGGCGGCGTGCGCATTCGCATGAAGGATGCCGCCGAGGTCGAAGGTGCGATTCGTGACATGCTCGAACGCCCCGAGATCGCGAAGGCGCGCCTCGACGGTTTCCTCGTCGAAGAGATGGCCCCGGCGGGTCAGGAACTCGTGATCGGTGCATTGCGTGATCCGCAGTTCGGGCCGCTCGTCATGGTGGGCCTGGGCGGCATCTTCGTCGAAGTGCTGAAGGATGTTGCCTTTCGCATATGCCCGATCGAGCGCATCGATGCGCTCGAGATGCTCGATGAACTGAAGGGGAAGGCGCTGCTCGACGGCGCTCGCGGGCAGGCTGCGGTCTCGCGGGAGGCCATTGTCGACATGCTGCTCCAGATCGGCGGCGAGAAGGGCCTACTCATGTCGCTGAGCGATGAAATCGCCGAAGCCGATATCAATCCGTTGATCGTGTCGTCGCAGGGCGCCGTCGCCGTCGACGCCCGCTTCATACTCACCGATGCAGGAGCGCACGCATGAGCGCCGCAGACAACGTGATCGAGCGCTTCAAGCCGCTCCTCGAACCGAAGACCATTGCAGTCGTGGGTGCGTCCGCGACCTCGATGAGCGCCGCCAACGTGTTCATCCGCCGCATTCGCGAGATGGGCTACAGCGGCACGATCTATCCCATACATCCCAGCGCGGCGAGCGTTGATGGCATGACGGCCTACAAGTCCGTGGCTGAAACACCCGAGCCGATCGACTACCTGTACATCTCCGTTGCCGCCGCCCACGTACCCAGCATGCTCGCGCAGGCCAACGGACGCGTGAAGTACGCGCAAGTCATCTCCAGCGGATTCGGCGAAGTCGACGAAGGCAAGGCACTGCAGGAGGAACTCGTCGCCGCGGCGAGGAAGGGCGGCCTGCGCCTGCTCGGGCCGAACTGCCTCGGCCTGTACTCGCCGCGAGGACGCGTCACGTTCGTCGAGAAGGCCTCTTCGGATGTCGGCACCGTCGGCATCATTTCGCAAAGCGGCGGCCTGGGTACCGATATCGTTCGCCGCGGCGGGGTGAGGGGGCTGCGTTATAGCGCCGCCATCACGGTCGGCAACAGCGCGGATATCGGGCCCAACGATCTGCTCGAGTTCTACCTCGCGGATCCGCAGACCAAAGTCATCGGCATCTATCTCGAAGCGGTGAAGGACGGTCGTCGGCTCTTCGACCTCCTGAAGGCCCATCGCGCCGAGAAGCCCGTGATTCTGTTGAAGGGCGGGCGTACTTCCCAGGGACAAGCGGCGGCCGCGTCACACACGGGTTCGCTCGCCGGCGACGATCGTGTATGGGTCGCGCTATCGCGTCAAACCGGTTGCATCCTGGTCGAGACGCTGGACCAGTTTCTCGATACGCTGCTCGTGTTTCAGTCGCTCACGCCGCGCAAGAGCCATCCCACCCGCGAAATCGTCATGTTCGGCAACGGCGGCGGTACCAGCGTCCTCGCGACCGATCTCTTCGCTCGGCTCAATCTGAATGTCACGCCCTTCGCTGCGCCGACGCTCGAAGCGCTTCAGGCGCTCAAGCTGCCGCCCGGTACCTCGATCACGAATCCGGTCGATGCGCCGGTCGGTACGCTGCAGCAGGACGAAGGCCGTATCGCAGAGAAGATCCTCGACGGCATCTACTCGACGGGCAATCCTCAGGCGCTGGTGATGCACTTGAATCTCGCCGCGTTCCTGGGCCGCACCAAGACCGACGTGCTCGGCAATCTCATGCAGGCGGTGTTGCGCGTACAGGAGCGCTATCCCGGCCGTGCTCACTTCGTGCTCGTGCTGCGCTCGGACGGCGAACCGGAGATAGAGGAGCGAAAGCGCGCTTTCCGCAAGCAGGCACTCGACCTCGGCATTCCCGTGTACGACGAGATGATGAACGCGGGCTGGGCACTTTCGGCACTGTGCGCTCACGAGCGCTTCCTGGCGCGGGGCCAGTAGCCATGGTTCAGGAAGCGATCGTCCAGCCGGGAGCACGTCCACTGGACGGCGTACGCGTGCTCGAACTGGGCACCACGATCGCCGGGCCCTTCTGCGGCCGATTGCTGTGCGACTTCGGCGCGGAGGTCGTAAAGATCGAGCCGCCCGAGGGCGATCCGATCCGTGGCGCCGGCAAGGTCCATCAGGGCAAGTCGCTGTATGCTTCGAGCATTCTTCGCGGAAAGAAGCTGATCG
>JBIKKL010000556.1:0-3674 GCA_044360365.1 Burkholderiales bacterium
CATCCGATCAAGGGATTTCGCACGACGATTTGCGGATACCGGGAGAAGTCGCGGTCGGCTGACCAGAGCTCAGCCACGCCGTGCGAAACGCAGATGGCCGCAATGCGCGCGTCGTGAATGGCTCCGCCTCGAGTCTGCGCCGGCAGGGCCAGCGATTCGAGATGCTGTAGATATTCGTCGGTTTCGCCGATAAATGCGAGGTTTGCAAGCGTGCCCAGAGCGCGCAGTTGAGCGAAGGCGGTCTCGGCCGGCGTGGCAGTCTTGTAGATGCGCGGATGCGTTACGACGGCGAAGAACTCATGCGCGCAAGGCCAGGGGACGGCCCATTCTCGGACTCCGGAGGCCAGGGTTTCGATGGCAGCTCGCGCACGGCCGTGGAAGGGCGAGTCTGTGCGATGCGCGTAGACCAGGATGTTGGTGTCAACCGCGATCACGGTAGATCTCGTCGCGAATCTCTTCCCAGCCAGCACCGGCGAACTCCGCGGACAAGCCGTCACCCTGGAAGGGCTGTACCGCGAACGGCGCGGTGCGCTTGCGCGTGCGCGCCCGAAGAGCCATGCGCAAGCCTTCTTCGATCAGTGCTTTGAGAGTCGAGTTCTCACGCCGCGCAACCGCCTTGCCGCGCTCGAGCAGATCGTCAGGCAATTCAATCGTTGTCTTCATATGGGTGACCCATATTACTGGTATGGGGGATATGCTAGCTCTAGAACGATCGCTCATCAAGCGGCCGCCTGCGAGCAAGCGAGCGGGCGAGCATCCTGCAGCCAGGTCTTGCGGCTCAGCGCCGCCCGCGTGGGGTGTCGTTCATCGGCCGCGGGTCGTGCGGCCACCAACGGACCGATGATCGCGAAGCGCAGCCCGGTCCAGCGATCACGATCCGACGGATCGCGTCGGAGTGCCACCGATTGGCCCAGGCGACGCGATTCATGTCATCCGAAAGTAGTGCTCATCGCGTTCTCTCCACCCCTTCCGGGCGTCTCGAACGCCAGCCAGTACCTGGTTCCGCGAAGTTCGCCAGTCCGACGCAGAGCGCCCAGAGCGACCAGCTCGACAAGGTCACGCCGTGCGGTCGCCGGCGGGGCGCCCGTGATGCTCTGATAGTTTCCTGCGGATAAGCCGCCCTCGAAACCGTCCGGACCTTCCCGCAGCATGCGCAATAGCGCCTTTTCCTGGCGAGCGTTGATCTGCCCGCGCAGGCGATCGAGCAGCTTCGTCTTGGCGATCAGGAATTCGAGCCATCTCAGCGTGTAACGCTGTGCAGTCAGCACCGTGTCCGCGAACCAACTCAGCCAGCGGTCTGCATCCAGATCCTTGTTTGCCAGTTCGAGTTCGCGGTAATAGTGGTTGCGCTGCTGCTCGATCGTCAGCGACAGGGCACTCAAGGTGGGCTGCCCCGCTGCCTGAGCGAGTGCCTTTTCGGCGATCGCACGCCCGATTCGGCCATTGCCATCTTCGAAGGGATGGATGCACTCGAAGTACAAGTGCGCCAGACCGGCTCTCGTAAGCGCTGGCAATGGCGTGGCGCCGCTCGGGGAGGTGTCGTTGAACCAACGACAGAACCTGGCCATCTCGGCAGGTACGCTGTCCGAGGGAGGAGCTTCAAAATGCACCTTCGGCGCATACACTGCACCTGAAACAATCTGCATCGGTTCGCTGTGGGACCTCCATTGTCCAACTTGTACATCGGTCCTGCCCTGCAGCAGCAGGCGATGCCATGCGAACAACATGTCTTGCGTAAGCGGTGTCGCGTAGCCACGATACTGATCGCCCAGCATCTCCGCGATGCCCCGCTCCGCGGGCGGTACGCGGCGAGCGTCGGTTTGCAAGCCGAATTGGCGGCGCAGGGAGGACTGAACGCTGTCGCGGTTCAGAATCTCGCCTTCGATTTCGGAGGTCTTGAGCGCCTCCGTGCTGATCATCTCGATGACGAGTTGCGACTGCTCGTCATCGGGCAGGTGTCGTACCGTCCCTACGACGATACCGCTGCCACGCAGAAAATCCGCCTCCCGAGCGACGAAGGCCTCATGCCGGAAGCGGAAATCGGGCCACTGTGGATGTTGCCAGCTCCATTGCATGAGCGATATCGTAGCACTTATCGCTCATATTTCATGTGATTGTGATCGATAAAAAGGCGGTGTTTCGCTTCCCGGGGGCCATCAGCGGAGCACTGCAAGGGAAGTACACATGGGTTCTCCTAACTCCTGGCTGACGACATCGCGAACGATCGGCCCGCTGCGCACGTTGGCCAGAGCCTCCTCGATCCCCGCGATCAGGAGATCGACCTTTTGCAGGTCGATCTCGCAGCCGGCGTCGGGACTGATCGCGCGTGTCCGTCACGGATCAGCGTTTCGTTGCCCGGTTCGTCCCCCTACTTTACGTCGATGCCCACAGCCCGCACGACCTTCGCCCATTTGACGAGTTCTGCCGCGTAGACCTTGGCGAATTCTTCCTGTGTGTTGGCGACGACGTCCAGGCCCTGACCGAGCAGGGTCTTGCGTGTCGCGGGATCGAGCATGATCTTCGCCACCGCAGCCTGGACCTTGACCGCGATTGCCTTCGGTGTCTGCCCTGGCATGAAGAGCGCATACCACTGATCCACCCCGAATCCCGGCAGACCAGCGGCTTCCGCAACCGTCGGGTACTCGGGCAGTGCCGGCGTGCGTTTGGTTCCGACGGTGGCCAGTATGCGCAACTTGCCGGTATTGACCATGGGCCGAGTCGATATCACGCTGGCGACCGTCAGCGCAATGCGTCCGCCCACTACATCCGTAATGCTGGGTGCGGTGCCCTTGTAGGGAACGTGGGTCATCCTGAGCCCGGTCATCTGATTGAAAAGCTCGATCGTGAGATGCTGCGCGGTGCCCTGACCTGACGACGAGAACAGCAGTTCCCCGGGCTTGGTCTTGGCGAAGGCAATCAATTCCTTGACGTTTTTCACCGGCACGGAGGGGTGCACCACCAGGACGCCGGGAGAGACTGCGGCCATGGTGACGGGCAGGACGTCCTTGGCTGCGTCGTACGGCAGCTTCATCAGCGAGGGCGTGATGGTGATGCCCGATGAATTCACCAGCATCGTATAGCCGTCGGGTGCCGCGCGCGCCATCAAATCGGTTGCAATCGTTCCGCCGGCGCCCGGGCGGTTTTCGGAGACGATCGACTGTCCCCACATTTCGCTCAGGCGCTGTCCGATCAGTCGTCCAGTCGTATCGACTCCTCCGCCCGGGGCGAGCGCGATGATCATGCGCATCTGCTTGTTGGGGTAGTTCTCGGCCTGACCGTGAGCCATGCCGGCGCTGCCGAGCGCAGCCAAAAGGCACAGGGTGTTGCGTGTTGCGGATGAAATCGAATCCATGGTTTTCCTCGTGATTGTCTTTGGCTGCCGCGCCGGATATGCGCTTTGTGGCCAGCCGGCCAGGCCAGTTTAGCCGGTCATCGCGCGCGGGCCTCCCGGTTCGGTCCGGCTGGGGCCTGGGCGATCGCATTTTCCCCGTAGTCGATCACGGAAGCGGCAAATATTCATCGTTTCAACGTGGTGATCATAGGGGCGGAGGGCGCATCTTGCCGCCGATTTCGACACTTGTGTGGCTGATGCAGTGGCGATACCGTTCGGCAATGTGTCAACGAATCTCCGACTCAGGACACTAGCAGCCTGTCGGACTGGATTTCACGACTGC
>JBIKKL010000557.1:0-3666 GCA_044360365.1 Burkholderiales bacterium
ATCCGAACAATGTGACGCTGGCCGGTGAGTCTGCGGGTGCGGCCAGCGTCTGCCTGCAACTCGCCAATCCGGAGCGCGGGGCAGGGCTTTTTCATCGCGGCATCATCCAGAGCGCGGGGTGCACCACGCCGATGGGCGCGGCGGCGGAGGGCGAGGTGGTAGGCCTTGAGTTTGCGCGCGAACTTGGCTGCGATGATCCCGGGACTGCACTCGATTGCCTGCGCAGGGCGCCGCTCGCGCGGATCCTCGAAGTGCAGACCGCACTGTCGGCACGGCTGCCGCAGGCTTTCTGGCCTCGCACCGGCTCGGGCGCCCTGCCGCGCGACGGCACTACAGCACTGCGCACGGGGAAAGTACTGCGCATGCCCCTGCTGAACGGCGGCACACGCGACGAGATGCGTCTCTACGTCGGATACGCAGCAGTGGCGGGCGAACAGATCACGCCGCAGAACTATCTCGACGCGGTGAGGGCGCGCTATGGAGAACACGCGGCAACCGTCGCGAATCGCTACCCCGCAGAGGCCTATTCATCGGCGCCCACCGCGCTTGGCACGGCGATGTCCGATTTCCTGCCCTACGCCGGCATCACCAATTGCCAGTTCCTGCATGCCGGGCGGCTTGCCGCGCGCCTGATGCCTGTCTACCAGTACGAGTTCAGTGACCGCGCCGCACCGCCCGTGATGCCTGATCCCGGTTTCGAACTGGGGGCTGTGCATTCGGCGGAGTTGCCGTATTTCTTTCCGGGCTTCACGAACAAGAGGATTTTCGACGGGCCAGCGCTTGCGCCCGCTTCGCAGACGCTGGCGAAGCAGATGCTGGCGTGGTGGGACGCCTTCGCCCGCACGGGTGAGCCTGCGGTGCCGGGATTGCCGGCGTGGGAGCGCTTCCTTGGCGAGCATGCGGTGATGCGACTGGATGTACCCGCACCGCAGGTTTTCGATGCGGGCAGGGAGCATCAGTGCGGGTTCTGGCGCTCGCTGTATCCGGAGATGCTGGGAGACTAGCTGCCGGCGCGTTTCCTGTTGATATACTCTGGCCATAACAGCGGGCAACGCACGCCCGCGCCTGATCAGGGGGGCTTGCCACGGTGGACGTTTCAGGCGTCTATCAGGAACTCCAGTCCGCGTCGGGAAGTCTCGATGCCGACGTCTTCCGCACGCACCGGCTCGACGAAGCACAGGACTTCGTTGCGCGGATGTTCGTTTCCCATGGCCTCTCTGCCCCCACCCACCATGATCCCCGCTGCGTGTCCGTCGGACGTGCCTACATGGGCGCTGTGGCCATGCATGCCATGGATTACGGCAGGGAAGTGCACATCACGCCCAAGGCCTTGGAGGACTTCTACCTGATCCAGGTGCCCGTCACGGGCTCTGCCTGCATCGGACGCGGCTCGCGAAAGCAGGACATCGGGGTGGGCGAGGCTTCCCTCCTTCCGGCTATCGACCAGATCGAGATGACCTGGCGCGTCGACTGCCGGCACCTGGTGCTGCAGATCGACCGCTCCACGCTTGAACGGGAAGCCGAACTCCTGAACGACGCGCCGCTGCGCTCCCCGCTCGATTTCGACATTCGTGTCTGCTGGTCCGACCCGGCGATGGCATCCGTCCGCGGTGCTGCCGTGACGCTCTACGAGACATGGAAAAGCAACCGAGCGCAGGCTTGCCTCCCGGCAGTCCAGGAAACGCTCAGTCGAGCCTTCTGCCAGCTGTTGCTGCTGTCCCAGCCCAGCAATCACCAACAGCTGCTCTGTGCGCCGCGCAGTCATCGACTGGCCCCCCGACAGGTACGACGGGCGGAGGATTTCATCCGCGAGAACCTTGCCCGAAATGTTTCCATCGAGGAAATTGCCCGGGCAGCGGGCGTCTCGCCCCGCTGCCTCTTCGACAGCTTCCGGAACTTCCGTGGCATCACGCCGATGCAGTACTTGCGCGAACAACGGCTCGACGCCGTGAAGCATGACCTCTGTCGTGCCGGTCCCGGAGAAACGGTCACGTCTGTCGCCACCCGTTGGGGCGTCTCGCAGTTGGGCCGCTTCTCTGCGGAGTATCGTCAGCGCTTCGGGGAGAATCCGTCCGCCACGCTCCAACAGGGCGGCGTCGCGCGTTAGTCCAATTCCGCGTTCGGGGCACAATCCCTGCAGCAATCGCATAGCAGGCTCACCGCCGCGCCGGGCCTAATCTTCACCGGTGCAGACACCGCGGTGATCGCGGTCGCGCCTTCGCCAACCGCATCACGGGAAGAGCAGAAGTGACACTGAACATCGGCATCATCGGCAGCGGTATTGCGGGCCTCAGCAGCGCGAAGATCCTCCGGCAACTCGGCTATGCGGTGACGCTGTTCGAGCGCGAGCCCGACCTCGGTGGCGTCTGGGCCTCATCCCGCCGCTATCCCGGACTCACCACGCAGAATCCCCGCACCACCTATGCATTCTCGGATTTTCCGATGCCGAAGCATTGGCCGGAATGGCCGAGCGGTGAGCAGGTGCAGCAGTACCTCACGGACTACGCCCGGCACTTCGGCATCCTCGACCGGATCCATCTCGCCACCGAGGTGGTGAACGCCTCGCCCGGCGCGGGAGGCAGGGGCTGGGAACTTCGCACGCGATCTGTGCACGACGGCAGCACCGACGAACACCGTTTCGATTTTCTGGTCGTCTGCAACGGCATCTTCTGCACGCCCTTCGTGCCGGACTATCCGGGTGCCGAGGCCTTCCGCGCCGCGGGCGGCCGCGTGTGCCACACCAGCCAGTTCACCCGCGCGGAGGACGCGCGCGGCAAGCACGTGGTGGTGGTCGGCTATGGCAAGTCTTCCTGCGACGTCGCGCAGTCGTTGCTGTCCGCGGCGGCGGGCATGAACGTCGTCGTCCGGCACCTAACGTGGAAGATTCCGAAACTGATCGGGGGTGTCCTCAACTTCAAGTACCTCTTTTTCACCCGCATGGGCGAGGGCCTGTTTCGCTACATCCGCGTGAGGGGCTTCGAGAAATTCCTGCATGGCCCGGGCCTTCCGCTGCGAAACGCGATGATGGGTACGGTGGCCGCGGTGATTGCCCGCCAGTACCGTTTGCGCAGCATCGGGCTGCACCCGGAAAAACACCTCGAAACCATCGCCCGCAGCACGGTGAGTCTTGCAACGGAAGGTTTCTACGACGCCATCGCTGACGGTCGCATCGGCTTTCACAAGGGCGCCGAGATCGTGGAACTGCGACCGGGGGAGGCGGTGCTGTCGAACGGTCGTACCGTGCCTGCGGATATCGTCATCGCCGGCACCGGCTGGGATCAGCAGATTCCCTTCATGGACCAAGCCTCACAGGCACGCATCCTCGACAAGCAGGGCAATTTCCGGCTGTTCCGCTCGATGCTCCCGGTGGGTTTGCGCGACATCGCCTTCAACGGTTTCAACTCGTCGTTCTTCAGCCAGCTGAATGCCGAGATCGGCGCGATGTGGATCGGCGACTATCTGAAGGGAGGCATACGCCTGCCTGACGAGGCGCAGCAGAATCGCGATATCGACGAGCGTCTTGCGTGGATGCAGGCGCGTACGGATGGAAAGCATTGCAAGGGCACCAACATCATCCCGTTCTCCATCCACCACATGGATGAGCTGTTGCGGGACATGGGCCTGCAGCTGAGCGCACCCCGGCGCGTCGCGCAGTGGTTCGAAGTG